>DASTNL010000184.1:0-8119 GCA_035720905.1 Microbacteriaceae bacterium | reverse complement strand
CCACTGCGTGCGTTAACGGAAGATGTCGGGCGGGTGCGTCACCGGTCGCCTGGCGGGCCGACGGCACGCGGCCCGTCAACGAGCAGACGGAGCTCGACATCGCGGCAGGCCGCCGGCTGCTCCGTGTCGCGTCGAACGAGGCCGGGGAGAGCCTGGCCGCGATCGTCACGGGAGGCGACGAACTCGACCTCGTCGTCACACCCGCGAGCCGCGGTCGTGGCGTCGCCTCCGAGATCCTGGGCGACCTCTTGCCCGATGAGCCGGAGACGGTCAGCGCTTGGTCGCACGGCGACCATCCGGCCGCGGCAAGGCTCGCCGCCACCCACGATTTCGTCGCAGCCCGGCGCCTGCTCCGTCTCGTGTTGCGCGACGCCCGCGCGGGCCGGATCGACGAGCCGGGCCGGCAGGTAGACGCCAGAAGGGCGTCGAAGGCCGCCTTGCGGCCCGAGCACACTTCCCGGGCCGCCGACCGCATCCGCGTCGACGCGTTCCGGGCGACAGACGCCGACGAGGAAGAGTCTTGGTTGCGGCTCAATGCGCGTATTTTCGCCGACCACCCTGAACAAGGCCGCGTCACTCTGGCCGACCTGCACGACCGCATGGCGGAGGCCTGGTTCACGCCCGAGGACTTTCTCGTGGCCCGCGACGAGCACGGGGCGATCGTCGGCTACAACTGGACGAAGGTGGAGTCGGGTGCCGGCCAGGCCGAGGGCGAGATCTACGTTCTCGGCGTCGCCCCCGAGCGGCACGGGCAAGGGCTCGGCCGCCGGCTCCTCGACGCGGGCCTCGACCGCCTCGCCCGACGCGGCTGCACGACGATCACGCTCTACGTGGAGGGCGACAACGAGCCCGCCTTGGGCCTGTACCGTGCCGCGGGGTTCACAGACGACCTCGCCGACACCCAATACCGGCGCCGAAGCGCGGTGGCATGATGAGGTGATGGACGCCGAAAATCTGCTGGTCGGCGCGGAGGCAAACAGCGACCTCAACGACGACTTCACCTCCGGCCCCATCGAGAAGACCGGCACCCTGCCCGACGATCGATACCTCAACCGCGAGCTCAGCTGGCTGGCCTTCAATCTGCGCGTGCTCGAGCTCGCCGAAGACCCGTCGATCCCGGTCCTCGAGCGGGTGAACTTTCTGGCGATCTTCGCCAGCAACCTCGACGAGTTCTTCATGGTGCGGGTCGCCGGCCTGAAACGACGCATCCTCACCGGCTTGGCCGTGCCGACCAACACCGGTCAGGCGCCTCTCGACGTGCTGGCCGACATCTCCCGGAAGGCCCACGAGCTGCAGGACCGGCATGCCCGGGCCCTGCACGACGCAGTGCTGCCGGAGCTCGCCGAGGCGGGCATAACCCTCGTGTCGTGGGCCGACCTCGACGAGGCGGACCGGCAGCAGATGCACGTGCTCTTCAACACCCGCATCTTTCCGGTGTTGATGCCGCTGGCCGTCGACCCGGCGCATCCATTCCCCTACATCTCCGGGCTCTCGTTGAACCTCTCGGTGCGGGTGCGCAACCCGAAGACGGGCAAGGAACAGTTCGCGCGCCTCAAGGTGCCGCAGATGATGCCGCGCCTCTTGCGGGTCGACAACCGCGAGCCCCTCACGCGGATGCGCTTCATCGCGCTGGAAGACCTCATCGCAGTGCATCTGGACGACCTCTTCGCGGGCATGGAGGTGCTCGATCACCACGTGTTCCGCGTGACCCGCAACGAGGACGTCGAGGTCGACGAAGACGAGACGGAGAACCTGCTGCAGGCTCTCGAGAAGGAGCTCCTGCGCCGCCGCTTCGGGCCGCCCGTGCGCCTCGAGGTGACCGCCGACATGGACGAGGTGACGCTCGGCCTTCTCGTGCGCGAGCTCGACGTGTCGGAACAAGAGGTCTACCGCATCCCCGGCCTGCTCGACCTGGGCGGCCTCTTCGATCTCGCCCACGTGGACCGGCCCGACCTGCACTACCCGACGCACGTGCCGACGACCGCAGCCCAGCTGATGCCGCGGGAGCCGCACACGAAGCCCGACCTGTTCGGTGCGATCGCCCGGCGCGACGTGCTGCTGCACCACCCGTACGAGTCGTTCGCGACCAGTGTGCAGGCGTTCTTGGAGCAGGCCGCCGAAGACCCCGACGTCTTGGCCATCAAACAGACGCTCTATCGCACCTCGGGCGACAGCCCGATCGTGCAGGCCCTCATCGACGCCGCAGAATCGGGCAAGCAGGTCTTGGCGCTGGTGGAGATCAAGGCGCGCTTCGACGAGGAGAACAACATCTCCTGGGCCCGCAAGCTGGAGAAGGCGGGCGTGCACGTCGTCTACGGACTGGTCGGCTTGAAGACGCACTGCAAGCTGGCGCTCGTCGTGCGTAACGAGGGCGGCGTGCTGCGCTATTACAGTCACATCGGCACGGGCAACTACAACCCGAAGACGAGCCGGCTCTACGAGGATCTCGGCCTTTTGACCGCCGACGACCAGATCGGCAAAGACCTGACCAGGCTCTTCAACGAGCTGAGCGGCTATGCGATCGAGAAGAAGTTCAAACGACTGCTCGTCGCGCCGATGCACCTGCGACGCGGACTCTTGAAGCGCATCGAACGCGAGACGATCAACGCCCGCGCCGGCAGGAAGGCCGGCATCGGCATCAAGGTCAACTCGATCGTCGACGAGGCGCTCATCGACGCTCTCTACGAGGCCAGCAACGCCGGCGTGCCCGTCGATCTGTGGGTGCGGGGCATCTGCGGGCTGCGCCCGGGCGTGCCGGGCATGAGCGAGAACATCCGGGTGCGTTCCATCCTGGGCCGATATCTGGAGCATTCGCGCATCTTCTCGTTCGCCAACAGCGGCGACCCGCAGGTGTTCATCGGCAGCGCCGACCTCATGCACCGCAATCTCGACCGCCGGGTCGAGACCTTGGTGCGGCTCACCGACCCGGGCCAGGTCACCGAGCTGAACGAGCTGATCGCCCACGCCTTCGACGACACGATCGCTTCGTGGGTTCTCGACGCGGAGGGCGACTGGGCGCGCCATCACCTCGACGCGGAAGGCCGGCCGTTGGGCGACCTGCACGACGAGCTGATGTGTCAGATAACGCAGCGCCCCAGGAAGGGCCGCCGCCCATGAAGCAGGTCTTCGCCGCCGGGGCGGTCTGCTGGCGGCCCCGAGAGGGCAAGACCCCCGCCATCCTCGTCGTGCACCGCGCCAAGTACGGCGACGTCAGCCTGCCGAAGGGCAAGGTGGAGCCGGGCGAGGCCCTGCCGCAGACGGCGGTGCGGGAGATCCGCGAAGAGACGGGGCTCGCCGTCGTCCTCGGGGTTCCGCTCGGCACGACGAGCTACACGATCGGCGGCGGGCGTACCAAGAACGTGCAGTATTGGGCGGCAGAAGTGGCCGAGGAGGCGTTGGCCCGCTCCACCTTCGTGCCGAACCACGAGATCGCGGCGCTCGAATGGGTCGGGCTGAAGAAAGCGCGAAAATACCTTAGCTACGAGCGCGACGTGGCCATCGTCGACACGTTCGCCGCCCTCGTGGAGCGGGGCGTCACGAGTACCTTCGCCCTGATCGGCCTGCGGCACGGGCAGGCCGTGCCCGCTACGGAATGGGATGGGCCGGATGCGACGCGCCCACTCACCGACCACGGCGCCCGGCAGGCGTCGGCGAACGTCGGGCCGATCGGGGCATGGCGGCCGCGCAAGCTCCTCACGAGCACCGCCGTGCGCTGCGTGGGGACCGTGGCGCCTCTTGCCGCGTCGTTCGGCGTGCGCGCGGTGCGGGAGGAAGGCCTCAGCCAAGACGCGCACGAGGCCGGCGAGGGCACGGTGCGCCAGATCGTCGGCAAACGGGTTCGCAAGCGCCGCACCGCGGTCTTGTGCAGCCACGGGCCGGTGCTCCCCGTGATCCTGCGCGAGATCGCGCTCGCGGCCGGCGGCGAGGCACCCTCCGAGCTGCGGGATGCGGCGAGGCTCACGACGGGCGGCTTCAGCGTCGTGCATCTCTCCGTCTCGAACCCCGGTGCGGGCATCCTCGCCATCGAGACACACCCCGAGCATCGGTAGGCCGAGCGGGCCGGACCGCAGAACGCCTCTCGGCGAAAGGCCGCTCGAAGCGGCGAATGATGGAGCCCGGGGTTACCACGGCCCGGCCACGCACCAGTGTAACCGAGCGAGGTCGCGGACCCTTCCCTGCGGATCCTTCTCTGCCTCGCCGAACCCGGGCCAAGCATCGGGCGCGGCCGAAGAAGCGCGGGCCGTGCCGGCGTCGCGGCCTAGCGTCGAGGAGCGATGACGCCGCCCAGCCTCATTCGAGCGCGCCTTGGCGCCACAGCGCCGCGCAACCGGTGAGGTCTTCGGAGATCGTGTGGTAGCGCAGCCCTCGCCTCGTCAGGCGGCTGGAGCGTTCCGGCTCGGTGCCGTCAAAGTCGTCGGCGAGGCTTGCGCAGCCGACGGAGACGACTCGGCAATACGCGGCGGCGCGCTCCAGGGCGACCGCGAAGTCGCCCTCGAAGAGGCCCTTCAAGATCAGTGTGGTGAGCGCCACGAGTTCTCGCGGGCCGGTCGGGACCGCGGCGCCAGCGACGACCGGGTCGATGCCGCGGGCCGACTCCATGCCGCGTCGATACAGGTAACTGCATTCCTCGGCGGAGCGCACCGCGACGGCGTGCAGCAGGTAGATGCGCCACAGGGCGCCGGGCAGGCTGCAGGGCCGGGCCGCCGACCAGAGTTCCGCCACGGCGTCCAACCCGTGCTCGTCGGCGAACGCGACGAGCCTGTCGAGCACCGGAGGCCGCGGGTCGGCCCGCACGCGGGAGACGAGCGCCGCGGCGGTGCGGTGTGCGAGCGCGGTCGACTCGGCCGGGTCGTGCGCCCCCGGCAGGGCGTCGAAGACGAAGCTCGGCACCCGCCGAGGCCGCTGGAATTCTGGCACGTCGTCCCTCCCCGTCACGATCCGCCATGGGGCCCGGCTCCACCCTAACGAGGAGCGAGGCCCTGTGACGCGAAGCGCCACTGGTCGAGGGGTCGTGAGGCGCCAGGCACTCCACGAATCGGAAACACACCGCCCACGTCACCGTTTGTTACCAATTCGTTATAGAGTGTCGGGAACGCCGGTCGTTTACTGGTACGGCCGGCGCGGAATGTGATTGCAAGAGACTCCTGACACAGGGGGAGGGCCGGCCGTCATGCCTCGACGGCCGGCCTCTCTTTGCCCGCGGCTCGTCAGTCGACGGCTCCGAGAAGCACCGTATCCGGCCGATGTCGCCCACGCGGCAAGCCCCGTGCCGTCAGCCGAGAGCCTGCCAGGTGCCGCAACCCTCGGTGTGGAAATACAGGTCGCCCGGTTCGATGGTGACGACGACACGCTCGCCGGGAACCGCGACCTCGTCGTCGAGGATGGCCGCGACGGAGCCGTCCGCCGAGGACAGCCGTCGGTAGAAGCAGACAGGGCCGGAGGCCGGGGTGGTGGAGGCATATGTGCCGGGCCGCACGCCCCAGCCGACGACGTAGGTGCCGCCGTCGCCGGGGATCGTCGTCAGGGGCTTCTGGGCGGTCGGCCCGGTGAGGGCCTTCCAGGTGCCGCAGCCGGAGGTCGCGAAGTAGGCGTCGGCCGGGTCGATCGTGACGATGACCTGGGATCCCGGCGCGCCCAGATCGCTCGCCAGGGTGTCAGCGGCATCGTCGCCGGCGGCCGAGAGACGGGCCCAGGAGCATCCCGGGCCGGAAGACGGCGTCGACGAGACATAGGTGCCGGGCTGCACGGCGGTGCCGACCTTGAGGGTTCCCGCATCGCCGGAGAACGAGCCCTCGCCGGCAGGCGGCGCGTCACAGGTGACGGGGGCGGCGGTGCCGGGCTTCGCGCCCGCCGTCGCGTAGCGGTAGAGGAACGCCGCCATCGCCTCACGCGTGATCGATGCGGTGGGCCGGAACTGCTCGCAGCCGCGCCCCACCTGCCAGCCGGTCGTGATGCCGGTCGAGGCCAGCCACGACACCTCCAAGGAGAACTGGGCGGAGTGGGCGACGTCGAGGAACGACGACGTGGCGGGCTCCTGGTAGGAGGCCGTGTCGCCGGTGCCCTTCATGGCCGCGTACCGGTAGAGGAACGCCGCCATCGCCTCACGCGTGATGGCGGCGGTCGGGTGGAAGCCCCCGTCGGCGAACCCGGTCGTGATGTGCGTGCCGGCGAGCCAGGCGATCTCCTTGGCGAAATGGCCGTCTCGTGGCACGTCGGGGAACGGGGCGGAAGCCGGGGCCGCCTCCGCCGGCGAGCCGTCGAGCCGGTAGAGGAACGCCGCCATCGCCTCGCGCGTGATTGTGCGGGTGGGCCGGAAGGTGTCGTCCGCGTACCCGGTCGTGATGTGCTTCTGCGCGAGCCAGTCGATCGCGGCCGCGAACTGCGACGAGGCGGGCACGTCGGAGAACGCCTGCCTCGGCGCCGTCTTCGCCGTCGCGGGAGCCGCGGCGAGCCCGGCCGCGACGACGACCGAAGCCGCCACCACGCAGAGTTTCGAAAGAAGCTTCACGGTCGCCGCCTTTCCGGGGGCAGGCCTGGCGCCTCCCGCCACGACCAGCGTAGTGACGAGCGGGCCGCCTCCCCGCTAGGGTTTCGCGCAGGGGGTGACCGAAGATGGCTTTCGTTCCCGGCGTGGCCGCGGTGATCGTGTTGACGCTCGTGCGGGTGCTGCTCGTCGTCGCGTTCGTGCGCGAGGCGGTGTTGAAGTTCACAGACGTGCGGGGCTTCGCCAAGAATGACGGCGTGCCGCTGCCGGTGGCGTGGTTCGTGCCCATCGTCGAGGCCGCGGCGGCCCTCGGTCTCGCCACCGGCATCCTCGCCACCTGGGCGGCCCTCGGCGTGATCCTCTTGATGCTCGTGACCATCGGGATGCACGTCTTCCGCTGGCACAGCACCTACTGGGCGCAGAAGGGCGGCCCCGAATACGACCTGATGCTGCTGGGGCTGGCCGCCGTCATCGCCGTGTTCGGCCCCGGCCCCGTAGCGATCCCGTTCCTCACCTGAGTGTGGTGGCCGCGGCCCGGTCGTCTGGTACTCGCGCAGGTCAACGAGAAGCCCCTCGGCGACGCGAGCGATGGTCGCGCCGTCAAAAGTGCTGCGGCCGCCCGGGCTCACTCCCAGAGGACGACTCGGTCGGCGGCACCGCGTGTCGACTCGACGAGGCGGGCGTTCGCGGCGTCCGTCTCCGCAGCCCACGCGCTCGCCTGCTCTGGTGTCATCCCGAACGCGGTGTGTCGAGCCACCAGGCGTGCGGTGCGGGTCTGCCCTCTGGCCTCGATGTACCACACCTCGTCGAGGAGCGTGCGAACGGCGGCCCACGATCGGTCGTGGCAGAGAAGGTAGTTGCCCTCGGTGATCACGACGGGCACGTGCCGGGGAATCGCGATCGCCGCCGCCATCGGATCCTCGAGCCCACGCCGGAACGCCGGCGCGTAGACGACGGCCGCGTCGCGCCTGCGCAGCCGCGCGAGAAGGGCGACATATCCGTCCGCATCGAACGTGTCGGGAGCGCCTCGACGCCGGGCGAGCGCGGTGCCCTCGATGACCGCTCGGGCGAGGTGGAACCCGTCCATCGGAACGACCGCCGCGAGGTCCGGACCCAATTCGGCCAGGAGTGAGCCGGCCAGCGTGGACTTGCCCGCGCCGGGCGCGCCGGTGACACCGAGCATCCACCTCTGCCCGGGCGCGCGCGCCACCTGCGCGCGCAGATCGTTCGCGAGCTCACGCACGGTCTGGTTGCGGAGGATGCGCGCGCCGTTCTGCGCCATCGCGCTCGTCTCTAAGGCGCTGCGGGATGCTCGCGCCGGCGGCGACGCGACGAAAAGCGGGAGCAAGACGTCGTCGACCACGCGGGTGAGCACCGTGTCGTCGAGGGGTTCGTTGTGGAACAGGTAGTGGTCGCGCAGCAGTGCGCCGCCCACTCCAAGGCGACCGGGGAGCACCACCTCTGGCGGGATCTCGCCGCGCTCGACGGCACGGCGAAGCACCTCGGCCATGAGATCGCGACCTCGTCCGCGGGAACGGGCGCGCAACTCGCGGGTCCGGTCGAGCTCGGGCAGGGCCTCGGCGAGCATCCCGCGCAGCGCGGCACCGGCCACGCTGCGAAGCGTCGTGGCGGTCT
>DASTNL010000183.1:0-14599 GCA_035720905.1 Microbacteriaceae bacterium | reverse complement strand
GGACCGGAGTCGTGACAAGCCGGATCCTCGAGGCTGCGGTGGTGTTGACCGGCGCCGTCTTCTTCGGCACCCTCACGACGGCGCTCGTCAGCGGCCGCGCAGCTGCGTGGACCACCAGCATCGTCCTCTTTGCGGCCAGCCTGCTGGCCCTCGCGATGGCGCCCGTGCGGCTGACCGTCGACAGCCGCGGCATCCGCCTCGTCTCTGTGGTGCTGCGCGTGCCGCTCTTGCGCCTCCACCTCGCGAACATGGAATCCGTCACGGCGGACACCATCGACCCGATGCGCTGGGGTGGCTGGGGCTACCGCGTGAGCGGCGCGGGGATCGCCTACGTCGCCCGCCGCGGCCCCGGCATCGTCATCGAGCGACGACGCGGCGCCGCGGTCGCAATAACACTCGACCACCCCGAAGAGGCCGCCGCTCTCGCGAACGGGCTGATCGCTGCCCGGCCGGCGCCCGGCCCCGGGCGCTAGTGCTAGTCTCGGCCCACCTCGGCGCGCTCCAGGCTGAGCGCGGCCAGGGCCGCCGCCGCGTGTTCCCATGCCTCGAACTCCGTCATCGGCGGTGCCAGACCCAGGAGCCTCTTACGATGTTCCTCCCCCAACAGCAGGCTGAAAAGCGCCGGGGCGAGGCCCGCCGTCTCAGACCCCCGCTCGGCGGCGAGATGGTCGGCCAGGCGGGCGATGTGGCGGATATCGCCGTCACGATGCAGGGCGGAGGCCAGCTCGGGGAACCGGCTCGACTCGGCGATGACGAGCCGGTGGAGGCCAATCAGTTCCGCGGAATAGAGGCGGTAGACGATCCGGGCCGCAAGGCTCTCCAACGTGTCCTGGTCGGGCGCCGAGGACGATACCGTCACGGCAAGGCTCTGCACCATGTCGCGAAAGACACCGGCCTTGTCGCCGAAGTAGCTGTAGACGGTGCGCTTGGTCACGCCCCCCGCGCTGGCGAGCTCCTCGATCGTCGCGTTGCCGTAGCCACGCGCCAAGAAGACACGCAGCGCCGCCTCGAGAATGGCCGCGCGGCGCAGCACGCGCTCGCGCTCGGTGGGCCTGCCTCGCTTGCGCGGCCCCCGGTCGCCGGATGCTGCAGGCATCGCTCCTCCTCACGCCGGCCGGGCGCCCCCGGCCGTGACGCCCGGAGGGTGCCAGAATGTGAATGCCGCACCCACGGCCACTGATATACAATGATACGTGATGGTTTCATTCTGAGACCAACGTCCTTTAACACAGTGACACATCACGTCACCCGTGCGACCCCATGAGGGTCAGCGAAGGGAGCTTCCGGCATGGCCGCTCAGCCAAGGTCCGCCAGCGCGACGCCCGCCCGTTCCAAGACGGGAGTCCGCACGGCGCAGCGGGGCACGACCCCCAAGAACAAGAGATCTGCGAAGGCGCCGTCGATGGTCGACGACGCCACGCTCCTCGAGTTCTACACCCAGATGATGCACATCCGACGCTTCGAGGAGCGTGCCGCCCGCGCCTACACCCAGGCGCTCATCGGCGGCTACTGCCACCTGAACCTCGGCGAAGAGGCTGCGATCGTCGGGCTCCTGAAGGCATTGAAGAAGACCGACTACCTCTTCACCAACTACCGGGAGCACGGTTACGCCATCACCCGAGGCATCCACCCGAACCGCGTCATGGCAGAGCTGTACGGCAGGGTCGACGGCGTCTCCAAGGGCTGGGGCGGGTCGATGCACATGTTCGACCTGACCGCGAGGCTCTTGGGCGGCTACGGCATTGTCGGCGGGCAGCTGCCTCTGGCCACCGGCGCGGGCCTCGCCATCGACTATCGCGACAGCGACGAGGTCGTCATGGTCACGATGGGCGACGGCACCACGAACATCGGCGCCTTCCACGAATCGTTGAACATCGCGGCGCTCTGGAACCTGCCGGTCGTTTACGTGATCATCAACAACAAGCTGGGCATGGGCACCTCGGTCGACAAGTCGTCGGCGGAGCCCGAGCTCTACAAGCGCGCCTCCTCTTACCGGATGGCCTCGGCCGAGGTTGACGGCTCCGACCCGACCGCGGTCTTCGACGCGACGACGACGGCAGTCGCCTCGGCGCGCGAGCGCAAGCCGTTCCTTCTCGAGGTGCATACCGAGCGTCTCAAGGGGCACTCGGTCGTCGACCCCGCCAAGTATCGGTCGGCGGAAGAGAACGAAGAGTTGAAAGAGAACGACCCGGTGCTGACGTTTGCGAGGCGCCTCCTCGACGACGGCGTGCTCGACGCCGACACGAAGAAGAAGATCGATCAAGAGGCGGCGACCATGGCCTCCGACGCGGCCGCGTTCGCCGAGAAGAGCCCGTTCCCCGAGGTCTCCACCCTGTTCGATTACACCTACGCGACACCGGTGCCGAACGACTCCCGGCGGCTGCCGGGCCAGCCGCTGTTCGAGCCGTTGCCGATCCCGACGGGAGCCGCCCGATGAGCATCATCACCTACCGTCAGGCGCTGCACGACACGTTGCGCGCCGAGATGCTGCGCGACGAGAAGGTGTTCGCGATCGGCGAGGAGATCGGCATCTTCGAAGGCTCCTACAAGATCACGGCGGGGCTCTTGAAGGAGTTCGGGCCGAAACGGGTGCGCGACACGCCGATCGCCGAAGAGGGGTTCACCGGCGCGGCCATCGGTGCCGCGATGCTCGGTCTTCGCCCGGTCGTCGAGATCATGACCATCAACTTCTCGCTCCTGGCGCTCGATCAGATCGTCAACGCCGCGGCGAAGATCTACGGAATGTTCGGCGGGCAGTCGAAGGTGCCCATGGTCATCCGCACCCCCGGCGGCGGCGGCCAGCAACTCGGCGCCACCCACTCACAGAACATCGAGTTGTATTACGCATTCGTGCCCGGCCTGAAGGTCGTCGCGCCATCAACGCCGGCGGACGCGAAAGCGCTGTTGCTCGCCGCCATCCGCGACGACGACCCGGTGCTCTTCCTCGAGAACCTGGCCCTATACAACACGAAGGGCGAGGTGCCCGACGACGACACACCGGCGCAGATCGGCAAGGCGGCCGTGGCAAGGCCCGGCAAAGACCTGACGCTCATCGGCTACTCCCGCACGGCCTATGAGGCCCGCGAGGTGGCTCAGCGCCTCGCCGAGAGCGACGGCCTCGACATCGAGGTGATCGACCTGCGGAGCCTGCGCCCGTTAGACCGGCCGACGATCGTGGAATCGGTGAAGAAGACGCACGCCGCGGTCGTGCTCGAAGACGACTGGCTCACCTACGGCGTCGGCGCCGAGATCGCCGCGACGATCTCCGACGGGGCGTTCGACTACCTCGACGCCCCCGTGCGACGCGTCGCGATGGCGGAGGTTCCGCTGCCGTATTCGAAGCCGCTGGAGACCGCGGCGCTGCCGTCAGAAGACGACATCATCGCCGCCATACGGCAGACCCTTGACGCGGTGGGACGCCGCAGGTAGTACGAGCGAGATAACGGGCGAAGAATCATGATCGAAATCACCATGCCGCGGCTCTCCGACACGATGGAAGAGGGCGCGATCGCCAACTGGCACAAGAAACCGGGCGACACGGTCGAGATCGGCGACATCCTCGTCGAGATCGAGACCGACAAGGCGACGATGGACTACGAGGCGTACGAGGCAGGCACGCTCTCGAAGATCCTCGCCCAGGAGGGCGACATGGTCGCGATCGGCCAGCCGATCGCGCTGCTCGACAACGGCACGGGCGACGAAACACCTGCGCCACAGGCCGGCGAGGCCGAGCCGGCGACGGCGGCAGGCGGCCCTTCGGCGCCGGAGCCTGCCGGCACTGCCTCTGCGGCAGCGGAACCGGCGGCGCCCGAGAAAGCTGCGCCGCAGGCCGCACCGGCCACGGTCTCCGCTGAGGTGTCGCAGCAGCAGGGTGCGGCCCGCCGGATCTCCTCCCCACTCGTGCGCAAGATCGCCCGGGAGAACGGGCTGGATCTGACCCATGTCCAGGGCACCGGCCCAGGCGGGCGCATCATCCGCAAAGACCTCGACGCGCTGCTGGCCGAGGCGCAGGGCCGGGCCGCCTCTGCTGCGACGAACGCCGCCGCAGCCGCACCCACCGGCCCGAGCATCCCGGCGCGCGGCGGGTCGGCGGCACCGGCGACAAGCGCCGCCGACGAGAAGCGCGGCACTCACGACGTGCCGATGACGAACATCCGCCGCGTGATCGCGCGCCGGCTGGGCGAAAGTGCCCGCACGATCCCCCACTTCTTCGTGACGGCCTCGGCCGACGCGGAGGAGTTCATGCGGCTGCGCGGCGAGCTCAACACGAAGCTTCTCGCCGCGGGCCGGCCCAAGGTGAGCGTGAACGACCTGCTCATCCGCGCCGTGGCCATCGCGCTGCGCGAGCATCCGAACGTCAACGCCTCGTACGTGGGCGACGATTCGCCGACGATGCAGATCCACGACAGGATCAACATCGGCGTCGCCGTCGCGGCCGAATCCGGTCTCGTCGTGCCCGTCATCACCGACGCCGACCAGAAGACGGTCACCCAGCTCGGGGTGGAGGCGAAGAAGCTCATCGGTCTCGCCGGCGACAAGAAGCTCAGCCCCGAGCAGATGTCGGGCGGAACGTTCACGATCAGCAACCTCGGCATGTACGGGGTAGAAGACTTCACGGCGATCATCAACCCGCCGGAGGGGGCGATCCTCGCGATCGGAGGCACCAAGAAGGAGCCGGTCGTGGTCGGCGACGAGATCGTCGCGCACTACGTGATGCGTTACACGATGTCTTCCGACCACCGGATCATCGACGGCGCCCTGGCCGCCCAGTTCTTGAAGACCCTCACGGGCCTGATCGAGAACCCCTGGACGATCCTCGCCTGAGCGCCGCCGGTAGAATCGGCACGTCCGCATAACCCAGTCAAGGAGTAGGCGCACGTGAGCGAAGGCACGGCATCCGAGTACGTCCCCGATACCGTGGCCGACGCGATCGCGACGCCGGAGAAGCCGCAACCGTACGCGGCTCTCGGCCTCACCGACGCGGAGTACGCGAAGATCCGACAGATCCTCGGCCGGCGCCCGACCGGCGGCGAGCTCGCCATGTACTCCGTCATGTGGAGCGAGCACTGCTCCTATAAGTCGAGCAAGAAGTACCTGCGCCAGTTCGGGCAGAAGGTCACGCCCGAGATGACGCGCAACCTTCTCGTCGGCATGGGCGAGAACGCCGGCGTCGTCGACATCGGCGAGGGTTGGGCGGTCACGTTCAAGGTGGAGAGCCACAACCATCCGAGCTTCGTGGAGCCGTTCCAAGGCGCGGCGACCGGCGTCGGCGGCATCGTACGCGACATCATCGCGATGGGTGCCCGGCCGGTCGCCGTCATGGACCAGCTGCGCTTCGGCGCGATCGACGACCCCGACACCGCTCGGGTCGTGCACGGGGTGGTCGGCGGAATCTCGTTCTACGGCAACTGCCTGGGGCTGCCGAACATCGGCGGCGAGACCTATTTCGACCCGATATACCGCGGCAACCCGCTCGTCAACGCTCTCGCGGTCGGGGTGTTGCGGCACGACGATCTGCACCTGGCGAACGCCCGCGGGGCCGGCAACAAGATCGTGCTCTTCGGAGCGCGCACGGGCGGCGACGGTATCGGCGGTGCCTCCATCCTCGCCTCCGAGGCCTTCACCGCGGGCGGGCCGACGAAGCGCCCCGCCGTGCAGGTGGGTGACCCGTTCGCCGAGAAAGTGCTGATCGAATGCTGCCTCGAGCTGTTCTCCGGCGGGCTCGTCGAGGGCATCCAAGATCTCGGTGCGGCCGGCATCTCGTGCGCGACCAGCGAGTTGGCGGCGGGCGGCGACGGCGGCATGCATATCCGCCTCGACGAGGTGCTGCTGCGCGACCCCACCCTCAGCGCCGAAGAGATCCTCATGTCGGAGAGCCAGGAGCGGATGATGGCCGTCGTCACCCCCGACCGTCTCGAGCGCTTCCTCGCCGTCACGAGCCGGTGGGACGTGGAGGCGAGCGTTCTCGGCGAGGTGACCGACACGGGCCGGCTCGTGATCGACTGGCACGGCGAGACGATCGTCGACGTGGAGCCCGGCACGGTCGCCCAGGGCGGGCCCGTGTACGACCGGCCGACCGCCCGGCCCTCCTGGCTCGACGCCTTGCAGGCCGACACGGCCGACCGCCTGGAGCGCACCAATGAGCCCGACCTTCTGCGCGACCAGTTCTTGCGCGTCGTCACGAGCCCGAACCTGGCCGACAAAAGCTGGGTGACGAACCAGTACGACTTCTACGTGGGCGGCAACACGGCGCTGACCTTCCCCGACGACGGGGGCATGATCCGCGTCGACGAGGCGAGCGGACTCGGCGTCACCATCGCCACCGACGCCAACGGCCGTTACGCACAACTAGACCCCCGAGAGGGTGCCCGGCTCTCGCTGGCCGAGGCGTACCGCAACGTCGCCGTCACCGGGGCGAAGCCTGCCGCCGTCACGGACTGCCTGAACTTCGGCTCACCAGAAGACCCGGAGGTGATGTGGCAATTCTCGGAGGCCGTCGCGGGTCTCTCCGACGGCTGTCTGGAACTCGGCATCCCCGTCACGGGCGGCAACGTCTCGTTCTACAACCAGACCGAAGGAACGCCCATCCACCCGACTCCGGTAGCCGGCGTTCTGGGCGTCATCGACCACGTGGCGCGTCGGGTTCCTAGCGCCTGGCAAGACCGCGGCGAGAACATCTACCTGCTGGGCGTCACCCGGCAGGAGCTCGACGGCTCCGCATGGGCCGGCACCATACACGGCCATCTCGGCGGCCGCCCGCCGGCCGTCGAGATGGCCACAGAGAAAGCCCTCGCAGGCTTGCTGCACGCCGCCGCGCTGGAGGGGCTGGCCACCTCGGCGCACGACCTCTCCGACGGGGGGCTCGCGCAGGCCCTGACCGAAGGCGTCGTGCGCTTCGGCGTGGGTGCACGCGTCTGGTTGAACGAGATCATGGAACGCGACAGCGTGGATGCCGCGACGGCTCTTTTCTCGGAGTCGACCGGACGGGTGATCGTGACGGTCTCCCGCGACGACGACGTCAAGTTCCAGGGCCTGTGCGACGGCAGGGGCTACCCGGTGCTGCGCATCGGCGTGACCGACGACGGAGGCTGGGAGGGCGCGGCGCTCGAGGTACAGGGCCTCTTCACCGTCGGCCTGGCCGAGCTGCGCGCCGCCCACGAAGACACCTTGCCGGCGCATTTCGGGCCGACCGTGCCGCGCGGCTGACCAAGCGGCTACCCTTTGGCGGCGCCCCGCAACTCGGCGGCCGCGATGTGATGGTGGATGACCTCTGCCACGACGAAGTTGAACCACTTCTCGGCGAACTCGGGGTCGAGCTGGCTCTCTTCGGCGAGCGCGCGCAGACGCTTGATCTGCACCCGCTCCCGCTCGGGGTCGGCCGCCGGCATGCCGTGTTCCGCCTTCAGCTCCCCGACGGCCTGCGTGCACCGGAACCGTTCGGCAAGAATACGCACGAGCGCGGCGTCGAGGTTGTCGATGCTGCTGCGGATGTCGCGCAGCCTGGCCACCGCTTCGTCGTACGTCATCCGCCGTCCCCCGTCTCTTCGGCTGGGCCTCACGCCCGCCGTCGCACCGCGCCCCAGACCCGCACCGTCTGCCGGCTAAGGCCCTGCCGCGGGGCCGGTCTCTCGCCGCCGTAGCGGCAGGTGCGACGATTCTATCGAGATCCCCATGGCGCCCGACGAGGCCAGCCTTCGCTGGGTTGCGGAATCATCGATTCGGGCCGAGTGTTGAAGGGTGTAGATGCTTACTCGACAACGAAGGGACCAGACATCATGAGTACCACGACTCGACGCGCCCCCGGCCTCTCCGCCTCCCCGGAGCTCGCCGCCGGCGTCGCCCAATTCCTCGCTCCCGTCGTGATCGACATGGAAGCACTCGTCGTGAACGGCAAGCAGGCGCACTGGCACGTGCGCGGCCACAACTTCATCGGCATCCACGAACTGTTAGACGACGTGGTCGAGCACGCGCAAGGGTTCGCTGACCTCGCTGCGGAACGTGTCGTCTCGTTGGGGCTGCCCGTCGACTCCCGACTGGCGACGGTGGCGCAAAAGAGCACGTTGCCGCAGATTCCCGACGGTTTCGTCGACTGGGACGACACCGTCGCCGAGGTCGTCGGCCTCATCGATGCCGCGCTCGTGACCGTGCGCACGGCGGTTCAGGGGCTCGACGAGGTCGATCTCAGCAGCCAGGATGTCGCGATCGCCATCGAGCAGGGCCTCACCAAAGACCGCTGGCTGCTCCAGGCCCACATCGCCGGCTGACGGGAATGCGGCCACCCGCCGGCGCGCTTCCGAGTGCGCTGCGGCGGGTGATTCTTCGTGCGACGCCTCGACCCCTTCCGAAGTAGGTAAGGCTTACCTATACTTACCTCATGACGCCTCGGCACCACGGCCCCTCTGAACAGGTCCTCATCGCGGGCGACGAAGACGACCTGCCGGCCATCCACCACCTGTTGTGGCTGCTGCCCGAAGACGTCTACGGGCACGTGTTCATCGAGACGTTGACGGAGGATGGCCGGACGCCGCTCGCCGCGCCGGAACGGGTGAGCGTCACGTGGCTGCCGCGCGCCGCGCGGCGAAGCCGCCTGCGCTCGCTGGTCTTCGCCGACCGCGGCGAACCGCTCGCCGCCGCCTTGGTCGGCTGGGCCGCCGAGTGGCTCGACGGCGGCTGTGGCCAGCTGGCCGACCGGCATCTCTTGTGGGTCGGTGCGGCCGGCAGCGGAAACGTGGCCGCGACCCGAGACCTCGTTCTCGAAGCGCTGTGCGGCCACGTCTACGCACTCGGTGAGGCAGGGGGCGTGCGGGGCACCATACCCTGGGCGAAGGGCGCCCCGAACACCGCCGCCTGAACGCCGATCAATGGGGCCGGGCGACAATGCCGGCCGTCTGAGGGCCGGTGGCCCTGGGCGCTCAGCCTCGAGGCGAGCCCGGCCCTTCGCGGGCCGATCGCCCGGCACCCGGCCTCGAGGCGAGGTCCGGCCTCGCGGGTCGACTGATCGGTGAGCCCGGCCCTCCAGGCCGATCGCCCGTCGACAGGTCAGTCGTCGGTGAGGCTGTGACGCACGACGATCGCGTCGCGGGCGGGCCCGACGCCGATGGCGGAGATCCGGGCGCCGCTCATCTCTTCGAGCGCCACCACGTAGTCTTGTGCCGCCTTCGGCAGCGCAGCAAACGACCGCACGCCCGTGATGTCTTCTGACCAGCCCGGCAGCTCCTCGTAGATGGGCACGGCGTGGTGGAAGTCGGTCTGGGAGACCGGCATCTCGTCGTGCCGCACGCCATCCACGTCGTAGGCGACGCAGACCGGGATGCGCGCGAGCCCGGTCAACGTGTCGAGCTTCGTCAACACGAAGTCGGTCACGGCGTTCACCCGTGTGGCGTAGCGGGCGACGACGGCGTCGTACCAGCCCGTGCGGCGCGGCCGGCCGGTCGTCGTGCCGTATTCGAAGCCGCGTTCTCGCAGCCAGTCGCCCTTCTCGTCGAAGAGCTCGGTCGGGAACGGGCCGGCGCCGACACGGCTGGTGTAGGCCTTCACGACGGCGATGACCCGGGTGATGCGGGTGGGCCCCACACCGGACCCGGTCGCCGCCCCGCCGGCGGTCGAGTTGGAGGAGGTGACGAACGGGTAGGTGCCGTGGTCGATGTCGAGCATCGTGGCCTGGCCCGCCTCGAACAGCACGTGCTTGCCCTCGTCGAGCGCCCGGTTGAGCAGCAGGCTCGTGTCGGCGACGAGGGGCCTCAACCGCTCGGTGTGCACGAGCAGGCTCTCGACGATCTCGTCGACCGTGATGGCCCGCCGGTTGTAGACCTTGACGAGCAGGTGGTTCTTCTGATCGAGCGCACCGGCGACCTTCTGCCGAAGGATGTTCTCGTCGAAGAGGTCTTGGATGCGGATGCCCTGCCGGTTGATCTTGTCGGCGTAGGTCGGGCCGATGCCGCGGCCGGTCGTGCCGATGCGGCGCTTGCCGAGGAAACGCTCGGTGACCTTGTCGAGGGTGCGGTGGTAGAGCGTTATGACGTGGGAGTTCGCAGAGATGCGCAGCCGCGAGACGTCGACGCCGCGCTCCACAAGGGCATCGAGCTCGCCGAAGAGCACGTCGAGGTCGACGACGACGCCGTTGCCGATGACAGGCACGACGCCGGGCGTCAGGATGCCGGAGGGCAAGAGGTGCAGGGCGTATTTCTCGTCGCCGACGACGACGGTGTGGCCTGCGTTGTTGCCGCCGTTGAACTTCACGACGTAGTCGATGTGGTTGCTGAGCAGATCGGTGGCCTTGCCTTTGCCCTCGTCGCCCCATTGGGCGCCGATGATCACGCTTGCCGGCATGGTTGCTGCTCTCCTCGCGCTCGGAAATGCGCGGCCGGGAGGCTGCTGCCTGGTGCCGAAGCACGGGCCTTCGACGCCGCGCGTCCCATCCTACCGGGGCCACCCGACGAGCCGAGATGGCGCCGGCGCCCAGGAGGCCCGCCGCGCTCAGTCGAGCCCGCGGATGACGATCGTCTCCGTGGGCGGCGCCGGCGGCACGGGCGACTCGTCGTCAAGATGCCCCAGAGCCTCGGGGTCGGCGTCCCGCAAGAGCGCCGTGTACTGCCGTTCCTCGCCGGCAAGCCCCAGAAGTGCCGCGGCACGGCGCAGCACAAAGACGGCGCGCAACGCCGGGCGGTTGGCCGGGGACGACCAGGGGACGGCCCGGCCGATGCGCCACCCGGCTCCCGTCAGGGCCGCCAGCGCCCGCCCGTAGGCGACCCGCGCGTACGCGTACGACTCCGCCGGGGAATCGGCCCGGAACGTCACGTCGGCCAACGCGAGCCACGGCAGCACCGAGGTTGGGTGCGCCACCGCGATCGCCTTCAGGCGCTGCACCGCTCGGCCCGCCGCCCGAACCTTCTCCCGCACGGCCGGCTCGTCGGCCAACACGACCGGGTGCGCCTCGCCGGCCGGCGCCGTCTGCCGGCCCCGCTCCCCTGCAGCCATGCCTCGATGCTAACGAGTGTTCCTGACCGTGCGGTGTCTCTTCGGCGCGGGCCGGCCCCGTTCGCCGGGCTCCGGCGCTCTAGCGGGAGGCCGCGACCCGGCGCCCCGGGGTGCTTCGCGGCAGGCGGGGCAGGACCACGTCGAGCCAGAGCCACAACAGCACGGCGGCGGCCGACGGCACGTACACGATCGCGCCGATGACGTCGGTTGGGTAGTGCACGCCGACATAGAGCCGGGAGAGGGCGACGATCACGACGCCCACGCCGGCGACGACGATCGCGATCACGCGGCTGCGCCGCCGGGTGTCGCGCATGGTCACGAGGATCCCTATGGCCAATGCCGCCGCGAAGCACACGTGCCCGCTCGGGAAGCTGGCGGAGTGCTCGATGGCGAGCGGGTGGGCCAAAAGGGCGCCGTCGGGCCGGGGCCTGGCAACGATCATCTTCACGACCTTGCTGCTGCCCCAGCTCAACGCGACGACAAGAAGGAACGTTCCGGCCCGCCACGGGTCGCGGCTTACGGCCAACACCGCGAGGGTGCCGAGCACGGTCAGCGCCAGCGCCTCCGTGGGCGCGAACAGCCAGGCGATACCCAGAGCGACCGTGTTGAGCGCCGGCACCTGGTGGCTGCTGAACCATTGCAGAACCCGCAGCTCGTCGCTCGTCCAGCCCGCCGCGTGCGTGACGACCAACCCGAGCGCGATGACGAGGAGGCCGCCCACGATGCCGAGAGTCAACGCCCTGCCCGCGTGCGGAACCGGCCGCAACGGGTCGGGGCGGCTCGCCGGGACGACCGTTCGGCGCCTGGGTGATTCCATCATCGTGTGTCCTCCGTGGTGGCCGCCGGCCGGCGCCGCAGCAGAGTCTACGGGCGTTTGCCGACCGCACGCTGACACGGCGGCCCCCACCCGGCACAGAGTCGGCGGCCGGCCCATGCCTCGGCCGCGGAGCGTGAGCCGCGAGCCGTGCGGTCAGGCGATCTCGGCGTGCTGCAGGACCCAGGCGTGCATGGCGACGGCGGCCGCCGCGGAGGCGTTGATGGAACGCGTGGAGCCGAACTGCGTGATGGCGACGATCGCGTCGGCAGCCCGCACCGTGTCGTCGGTTATACCGGGGCCCTCCTGGCCGAAGACCATGAGGCAGCGCCTCGGCAGCGCGAACGTCTCGATCGGCACGCTGCCGGCCACGTTGTCCACGGCGATCACCGGCAGCCCGGCCCCGGCGGCCCAGGCGACGAGGGACGGCACATCCGGGTGGTGATACACGTGCTGATAGCGGTCGGTGACGAGTGCGCCGCGCTTGTTCCACCGGCGCCGGCCCACGATATGCACCGCCTCGGCGCCGAACGCGTTGGCGCTGCGCACGATCGAGCCGATATTCAGGTCGTGTTGCCAATTCTCGATGGCCACGTGGAAGGGATGCCGCGCCTTGTCGAGCTCTTCGACGATCGCCTCCATCGTCCAATAGCGAAACCGGTCGATAACGTTGCGGCGGTCGCCGTCTCTCAGCAGCTCGGGGTCGTAGCGAGGGTCGTCGGGCCAGGGCCCCTGCCACGGCCCCGCGCCGTAAACGCGCGGCTCGCCGCCGAAGAGGCTCCGTTCGGCCGCGGCGCCGCCATGGGGCGGTTCGGGAGGCACGGTGTTCACCCTCTGACGTTACCGGCCGGGAGACCGCTGGGGCGCCTCAGGCGCACCCCGAACCCAGGCGCGGGCGCGGCACGTTCGGCGCACCCAGGCCCTACGATGATGCCGAGAGGAGGTCCCATGACCGATCGTTCCCAGATCACCTGTTGGCTGACCGACATGGATGGCGTACTCGTGCACGAGGACACCGTCCTGCCCGGCGCGGCGGAGCTCACGAGGCAGTGGCACGACTCGGGCACGCCGTTTCTGGTGCTGACGAACAACTCGATCTTCACGCCACGTGACCTGAGCGCCCGGCTGCACAGGCTGGGGCTCGACGTGCCGGAGAACTCCATCTGGACCTCAGCCCTCGCCACCGCCGCCTTCTGTGCGGCCCAGATGCCGGGCGGCAGCGCCTTCGTGATCGGCGAGGCGGGCCTCACGACGGCCCTGCACGAAGCAGGATTCATCCTCAGTGAGCGATCGCCCGATTACGTGATCGTGGGAGAGACCCGCAACTACTCGTTCGAGGCGATCACGAAGGCGATCCGGCTGATCGACCGAGGGTCCCGGTTCATCGTGACGAACCCGGACGCGACCGGGCCCAGCGCCGAGGGCCCGCTGCCCGCGACGGGCGCGATCGCGGCGCTCATCACGAAGGCCACGAATCGCACGCCGTACGTCGTCGGCAAGCCGAACCCGATGATGTTCCGTTCCGCCCTGAACAAGATCGGCGCGCACTCCGAGCACACGGCGATGATCGGCGACCGGATGGACACCGACATCGCCGCAGGCATCGAGGCGGGCCTGTACACGATTCTCGTGTTGACCGGCATCAGCGGGCGGGCAGACATCGCGCGGTTCCCCTACCGCCCGGCGGAGGTCGTCGAGGGTGTGCACGAGCTGGTCGAGGCTTAGCCCGTCGCGCCGGCGCCGGCCGCCGCGGTCGGCGCCGGGCCCGCGACCAGACCGGCGATGCTGCCCGTCATGACGGCGCCGGAGGAGAGCGTGGCGAAGCAGTAGACGCCGCGTTGCCCCGACTGCCACTGCTCCTCGCTCGCCGGGTACGCGGCCTGCACCTGCACTCCGGTGTCGTCTTTCGCCGCCGCCAGGTTGATGATGCCGTTCTGGCCGCAGAGCTTCTGCGCGTCGGCCACCACCGCCTTCTGTCCGGGGTACGCCTCTGACGCGGTGCCGGGGAGCACGGTCGCATAGACCAGCTGCGCCTGGTGGGGGGCGGTGCAGTCGACGACCGTGAACGTCTCGGCCCACGGCGAGGTGAACGGGCTGAAGCATTCTCCGCCTGCCAGGGAGCTCCAGCGGGCGGTGCCCCCCGTGAGGGTCGTCGTGGGCAGCGGTGTCACGTGCGGGGCGGGCAACGCTGTGGGGACCACGACCGGGGCGGCGTGCGTCGCGGCAGGCGAGGCGAGACGCAAGGCGAGAAAGAACACGCCGACGAGCGCGAGGAGCGCCACGCCGACAACGACCGACACCACACGTATCTCGCGGCGAGTAGGCCCGGCCGCGGTCTGCCTGGCGGGCTCGACAAGCTCTGGGAACGGCCAGCTCGCGGTCGGCTCCCCCGTCGGCTCGTCGCCGGGCGCCACTAGGCCAGTCCCAGATCGGCCAATCCGATCGCGGCGAGGTAACGGTAACCGGCGGCCTCGACGGCCTGCCGGGCGCCGGTGTCGCGGTCGACCACGACGGCGACGGCGGCGATCCGGGCGCCGGCTTTGACGAGTGCGTCGGCCGCCTGCAACGGCGACCCGCCGGTCGTGGAGGTGTCTTCCACGACGACGACGCGCCGCCCCGCGACATCCGGCCCCTCGACCTGCCGGCCGCGGCCGTGATCCTTCGGCTTCTTGCGCACGACGAACGCGTCGTACGCCAGCCCGCGGGCAGCCCCCTGGTGGAGGATCGCCGTCGCGATCGGGTCGGCGCCCATCGTCAGGCCGCCGACGGCAAAGACGTCGGGGATGTCGGCGATAAGGTCGAGCATCA
>DASTNL010000182.1:0-6126 GCA_035720905.1 Microbacteriaceae bacterium | reverse complement strand
ATCACGTGGTCGCGCTGCGCGACTTCACCTGGCTCGCAGACGGCTACGGTGCCCTTGTGCTGGAGTGGGTGGCCGGCCCGTCGGTGACCGAATGGCTCGACCGCAGGCATCGTGTCACGCCCGGTGAGGCCACCACGGTCGTCGTGAGCGTCTTGCGTGCGGAGGGCGCCTTACGGGCCGCCGGGTGGGCGAGCGACGGCGGCCCCTCACCCAGCAGGTTCCGTCTCGACGGCGACGGCCGGCCGGTGCTCGTCGGCCTCGGTGGGCTGGTGCGCCGGGGCGCTGGCGGTACTGACGACGAGTCTCGGGCCGTCTTCGACGACGATGTCGAAGACGGCCTCGACCGAGGTGTGCGCGCCTTGCTGCACAGCGTCGCGTTGCGCCTGCCGCCCGGCATGCGAGACCGATGGCGGGGCGCCGTGCTGCACGCCTGGCACCCCGAGCGCCTGCCGGGGCAGGCGCCGCCGCACGGGCTACTCGTCGCGGGCCCCGGGGGATCAGACGGTGTCGATGCCCCCGACGCAGACGACCCCGGCAGCACGTCCGATGCCGGCAGCGCGCTCGAAGCGTTGGAAGACGCCGTCTTCGCCTACGCGCCGCCGGAACCTCTCACGACGCAGGTCGAGGAGCCGGAGGCTGCGCAGGGAGGAGCTGCTCCGACCGCCGACTCCGACACAGGAACCGGCTTCGACCTCGGCCCCGACACTCCGGCTCAGCCGTCGGCATACGGCAGGCCACTCGCCTTCGAGACACGGGGTAGCAGCCTCATCGACCAGGCCAGAAACGTCATCGAGCCCCTTATTCGTGGCCTGCGCCGGCGGAGGCGCCCGTTGATCGTTGCCGGAGTCGCCGGGGCCGTGGCTCTCGCGGCCGCGCTGGCGGCGCTTCCGCTCGGTTCGGCGCCGGCGCCGTCGACCGGCGCCCCCGGTGACGCCGCTGCCTCGACGGGGCGCGGCGCCACCGATCGTGATTCTGGTGCCGCTGGTGCCGCTGGCACCACGTCACCTTCGCCGTCTGAGGCGACGGGCGTCGGCGGCACGGCCGAAGACACCGCGACCCCGTCGGGGCGCGATGCGGGCGCCGCAGCGGACCCGGCCAGCGCCGCGGTCGCCCTCCTGCTCGCCCGGGAGAGGTGCTTCTCGAGCGGCTCGGCGGCCTGCTTGGCGCGCGTCGACGAGCCCGGCTCCCCACAAGCCCGGGCAGATGCCGCCGTGCTTGCCGGCACCGCGGAGCACAAACCTGTCACATACGCCGGGCGTGAGGCCGCCCTGGTGCAGCGAAACGGCGGCGCCGCCCTCGTCTCCGTCGACCCGGCGGCAGGTACCAAGAACGCGCCGCCACTTTCGGTCTTGGTGATGGAGACGGAGAGCGGCTGGGCCCTCCGCGAAGTCTTCGGCTGAACGGTGCGCGCTAACGGCGCTGGGCGTGCGTGACCGGGCTAGAGAACCCCGTCCACGGCCGCCGACCCGAGACTCCCGGCCAGTGTTGTCAGGAACCGGGCGGCCTGCGCGCTGTCAATGATGCGCTGATCGTACGAGAGGGAGAAGAACACGCTCGATCGAATGGCGATCGCGTCTGTTCCGGCTACCGAGACCACGGCGGGCCGCTTCGTCACCTCGCCGACGCCGAGCGCCGCCACTTGGGGAAGGAACACCACCGGGGTGTCGAAGAGAGCCCCTCGTGCGCCGGAGTCCGTGATCGTGAAGGTGCCCCCCACAAGCTCGTCCGGGCGCAGCGTGTTTGCGGCGACCCTGCCGGTGACTTCCACGATCTCCTTCGCCACCTGCGCGATCGAGAGGTTCGCGGCACCACGCAAGACGGGGGTCAGGATGCCCTTATCGGTGTCCACCGTGAGGCAGATGTTCTCGTCTTCGGGGTAGACGATCGTGTCGCCCGTGACGGAGGCGTTCACCATCGGGTGTTGTCGCAACGCCTCAGCGGTGGCCCGGACGACGAACGGGAGGAAGCCCAACGGCACCGTGTTCGCGCGTTCGAATTGTGCCGCCGAGGCCGCGATCGTTCGCATCAGGTCAGTCACGTCGACCTCTTTGACGCAGGTCGCTTGTGCCGACTCGCGGAGTGAGGCGACGGCGCGCTCCGCCGTCACGCGACGCAGCGCCGACATCGCTTCGCGGGTTCCGCGGATTCCGGAGTCTACGACCTCGGCACGCGTCGCGGCCTGCAGCACGTCCTCCTTGCGGATGCGCCCACCGACGCCGCTGCCCGCGACGGTGTCGAGATCGACCCCTTGCTCGCTGGCGAGCTTTCGCACGATCGGTGTGACGTACTGACCGGCGTGTGCGGCGCCTCGTGGTGCCGGGGCGCCGGTGGTCGGCGTCGCCGGGGCCTGTGCCGCGGCGGGGGTGGGGGTGGAAGCCTGTGCCGCGGGTGCGGGTGCTGCGGCGCGCGGCGGGAGCGGAGCCTGGACCACAGGCTGCGGTGCGGTCGGCTGCGGCGCGGCGACCGGGGCGGGAGGCGTGTAAGTAGGCTGCACAGGCGCTGCGGTGGGTGCGGCCGGGGCGAGCGGCGCCGCGGCCACGGGAGCCGGTTCGGCTGCCGCCGGCTGAGGGGCGGGCGCCTGGCGTTCCGGCGCGGCGGCGGGCTCGGCAGATGCTTGCGCCGCGGCCTGGCCACTGCCGTCGCCGATACGCACCAGCACGGTGCCCACGTCAACGGTCTCGTCCTCGGCGACGAGGATCTCTTCCACGACGCCGGAGATCGGAGAAGGGACCTCGGTGTCGACCTTGTCGGTGGAGACCTCGAGCAGAGGCTCGTCGACCTCGACCCGGTCGCCGACGTTCTTCAACCAGCGGGTGACCGTACCCTCCGTGACGCTCTCGCCGAGCGCCGGGAGGCTGACGGTTTCACTCATTTCGTCTCCTTAGATGCGTGCTCACACTCAGCCTAATCGTGCGGGTCGCGCGGCAAGATCGCCTCACCACGGCCGCCGCACGGTCGCCACGTCGCCGTCGTTACAGGGTGTGCAGAGCCTTGCCCGTCAGGTGAAGGAACGCCTCGCCCAGCGACTCGCCCTGGGTGGGGTGCGCGTGGATGAACGGCGCGACGTCTTCGGGGTAGGCCTCCCAGTTCACGACGAGCTGCGCCTCGCCGATGAGCTCGCCGATGCGGGAGCCGATCATATGAACGCCGACCACGGGCCCGCCCGCCACGCGCACGACCTTCACCGAACCGGTCGTCCCCAGGATCTCGCTGCGGCCGTTGCCGGCGAGGTTGTAGTCGTAGCTGACTACCTTGTCCGCGCCGTAGGCATCTTTGGCCTTGGCCTCCGAGAGACCGATGGAGGCCACCTCGGGGTCGCAGTACGTCACCTTGGGAATATTGGCGTCGTCGACGACGATCGGGTTCAGGCCCGCGATCTCTTCCGCCGCGAAAATACCCTGCTGGAACCCGCGGTGTGCGAGTTGCAGCCCCGGCACGATGTCGCCGACGGCGTAGACGCCCGGCACGTTCGTGTGCAGGCGTTCGTCAGTCAAGACATAGCCGCGTTCCATCGCGATGCCGGCCTCTTCGTAGCCGAGGTTCGCCGTCACCGGGCCGCGCCCGACCGCGACCAGAAGAAGGTCGGCGTCGACGGTGTTACCGTCGGCGAGCGTCACGTGCACACCCTGGTCGCTCTGCGTCACCGAGTCGAAACGGATGCCGAGTCGAAAATCGATGCCGCGGCGCCGGAACGCACGCTCCAGTTGCCGGCTGACCGAGTCGTCTTCGTTGGGCACGAGATGCGGCAGGGCCTCGATGATCGTCACCTCGGCACCGAACGACTTCCAGACGCTCGCGAACTCGACGCCGATGACGCCGCCGCCCAGGATGGCCACCTTAGAGGGGATGTAGTCCAGCTCCAGTGCTTGCTCGCTCGTGATGACGCGGCCGGTGATGTCGAGCCCCGGCAGCGACTTCGAATAGGAGCCGGTGGCGAGCACGATGTTTTTGCCGATGTACTGGTCGGCTCCGACGCTCACCGTGTTGGCGGCGGTGAGCGTGCCGAGGCCCGCGACCGTCGTGATGCCGCGAGCCTTGATGAGCCCCTGCAGGCCCTTGAACTTGTTGCCGACGACGCCTTCTCGGTACGACGTCACCGCGGCGATGTCGATCCCCTCGAACGATGTCTTCACGCCGAACCGATCGGAGCCCCGGGCTGCGTCGGCCACTTCGGCCGCATGAAGGAGGGCCTTCGTCGGGATGCAGCCTCGGTGCAGGCAGGTGCCGCCGAGCTTGTCCTTCTCGATCAGCGCGACGCTGAAGCCCAGTTCGCTGGCCCGGAGGGCGGCGGCGTAGCCCCCGCTGCCACCACCGAGAACGACGACGTCAAAGTTCTGTTCCGACACCCGCAGACTCCTCTGTACGCAAGCTTTCCCTGCTTCGATCCATGGCCTGATCCCGAGGCTGTGCTCAGCCGGATCCCGGCCGGCGACGGGCCGGACCCGCCGGGTAAAACCTTACTACCCGGCGCCGGCGGGGATCCCGGGCGCCGCCTCCGGCGCCGGCCGTCATGTTCGCTGACGGCGTCTGCGTGGGTCCGCCCGCCCGAGGCGGTGCCGGAGGCTGCCGATTAAACTGGACGCATGGCGCACAACGAGTTGTATGAGACCGTGATCGGGGCGAGCGTCGTCCCCGACGGGCTGCATCTCGTGGCTGGGCTGACGGGTTTCGCCGACGCGGGGGCCGCGGTCGCGCAATTCACCTCTCAGGTGCTGCAAAACCTCGAGTCGGAGGTCGTGGCACAGTTCGACGCCGACGAGCTTCTCGACTACCGCGCGAGGCGCCCGGTCGCCTACTTCGACGAAGACCACCTCGCCGATTTTCAACCTCTCAGCCTGACGTTGCGCCTCGTGCGTGACGAGGTCGGCCAGCCCTTTCTGTTGCTGAGCGGTTTCGAGCCCGACTTCAAGTGGCAGCGGTTCAGCCAGGCGGTGCTGGCGATCGTGGAGCGTTACCGCGTCAAGAGTCTTACCTGGCTGAACTCGATCCCCATGCCGGTGCCCCATACCCGGCCGATCAGCGTCACCGTCTCGGGCAACAGACATGACCTCATCGAGCGAATGTCGGTGTGGCGGCCACGCACCCAGGTGCCCTCGACGGTGCTGCATCTCGTCGAGTACCGGATGCAGCAGGCCGGTTACCCGGTGGTCGGCTTCGTCATCCTGGTGCCGCATTACCTCTCAGACACGGAGTACCCGGCGGCCGCGATATCGGCCATGGAGAGCGTCGGCGTCTCGACGGGGCTCATGCTGCCCACGACGGGCTTGCGTGACGCCGACCGGGATTTCGTGGCCAACATCGATGAGCAGGTTCGCACGAACGGAGAGCTCACGCGTCTTGTCAAGGCGCTGGAAGAGCGGCACGACAAGTACATGCAAGACAATCCGCTGCAGCCGTCGCTGACCGATGAAGACGGTGAGCTGCCGACTGCCGACGAGATCGCGGCAGAACTCGAAGACTTCCTCGCCTTTCGCCGGCACGGCGACGACGACGGCGGTCGTACGCAGTAGTGAGGCCGCGCGGCAGAGGGTGTTCAGCGCGCCCCCTGTGAGGTTTGGCCGTGCGGCCTGCCCGGCGCGTGATTCATGCAATAATTGAGGTTCGGACCCGTTCAGGCCTTCATCGCGCAGTCGTTTCGACGACGCGTCGCGGGGGACTTGACATGGGTCCTCATAGTGTCCGAAAACAATCCCATGCCCAGCCGCCACGGACGAGAGCCGGACACCCTGCGCGGGGCATGAAAGGTGTTTACATGGCAACCCGAGCGATGAAGGCCGACTCTGTCTCCCAGGCGACTGCCGTGTCGGAGCCGGAGGCGGCTTCGACCGGAACGGCAGCATCCGCCGCGGCGAAGGTCGCGACGCGGAAGGCCAAGGCGCCGGCGCGCTCGCACCGGCGCGCGGCACCCGAAGCTGCACAGGCGACGTCAGGGGCTTCGGCCGAGAATGACGCACAACGAAAGGGTGCGGCCACGGCCGTCGATTCCGCGACGACCGCCGTCAAGGCGAAGTCTGCCGGGTCGTCTTCTGCCCGGAAGGGCGCTGCCGCGACGAGGAACACGGTTTCGAAGACGACGCGCAAAGCCTCCACTGCCGGCGGCGGGGTGAAGACGGCTGTGGCCGCCGG
>DASTNL010000181.1:0-2785 GCA_035720905.1 Microbacteriaceae bacterium | reverse complement strand
GCCGATCACCGAGAAAAAGGACACGCTGCGGCGCGAACCGTTCGCGGGCGATGTCGAAGATGGCGGCTTCGGGCTTGCCGGCGAACACCGGCAGGCGGCCGACGGCGCTGTGCACGGCGGAGACGAGTGTGCCGTTGCCGGGCGCGATGCCGCGCGAGGTGGGCAGCGTCCAATCCGTGTTGGTAGCGATCCACGGAATCTCGTCGCCTTCGGGGCCTTGCAGGGCGTAGGAGGCCTCGGCGAGCTCTTTCCACCCGATGTCGGTGGCGAAGCCCTGCACGACGGCGGCGGGCCGGTCGAGCGCCGAACGGGTCGGGCGGTACCCGGCCTTCGTCAACTCGTCGACGACGCCGTCGCCGCCGACCGCGAGGACGACCGCGCCGGTCGGCACGAGATCGCGCAACAGGCGCACGGCGGCCTGGGGCGAGGTGACCACGTCGCCCGCCGCGACCGTGAGCCCGAAGGACGACAGTTGGCGGGCGACGGCAGCGTCGGTGCGGGAGGCGTTGTTCGTCACGTACCCGACCCGCATGCTGCCGGCGGCACGTTCGAGACCTTCGACTGCGTACCGGACAGCTTCGAGGCCGCGGTAGACGACGCCGTCGAGGTCGGTCAAGAGCACATCGACGTCTCCGACCGGGGTCTTGCCGACACCTCGCCGGCCCATCATGCCGGATCCTGCCCGTCGCCCGGGCCGCGGCCGGCCGCCTCCGCGTCATTACCGACCGCCGCCCTGTCGCCGCCGGCCGCGACGGCGCGATCGAGGGCGCCGCTGTCGGATGCTTCGTCTGTCACCTCGTCGACGACGGCCACCGTCTCGTCGGCCGCCGCCTGGGACGCCGTGTACAAGGCGGAGCGTGCCGTGACGGCGCGGCGCCGCCAGCCCGCGGCCGCCCCGTCGCCGAGCTCCTCCAAGACCTCGGCGTACGCGTCGAACAGCTGGGGCGAATAGTCGAAGACTTTGGTCTCGTCGAGTTGCGGTATCTCGAGCTCGCCGCGGGCTTCGCGCGTCTGCCCGAGGTCGAGGCGCGCCCCCGACATGGCGATGGCCAGAGCGACCCGCACGGCGGGCGACAACGCCCCGGCAGCGACGGCGCGACCGATCTCGAGTGCACGATCCGGCCGGCCCACGCCGCGCTCGGAGTCCACCATGAGCGCCACCTCGTCGTCCCGGCCGCTGATGCGCCGGTAGGTGCGCAACTCCCGCAAGGCGCGAGCGAAGTCGCCGACCTCGTAGGCGGTGATGCCGACCGTCTCGCGCACCACCGCGATGCGGCCGGCACGTTCCGCCGCGGCGAGGGCATGCCGATGCGCCTCGGCCGGGTCGCTCTCGATGAGGCGGCCGACCATCACGAGGTGCCGGGCCACGGCCTCGGCATTCTCCTTGCTGAGCCCCTTCAGCTGCACCCGCACGGAACGGTCGAGATCACGGGCCGACACGTCGTCGGGCAGCGCCGGCCCCGCCTCGCGTCGCGGGCGCGCCCGACCGTCGCTCGCAGGCCCCGGGCGTCGCAGGCCGGAATGCCCGATACCACCCGGACGCCGGGCCTCGCCTCTACGGCGCCCGGCTCCCCCAGGGGCGCCGCGACCTCCCCGGGACCGTGCTTCCGACCCTTGCTCGCCTGCCCGTCGACGGCCGCGAGTCTCGCCGCGTTCAGCACCAGGGGCGCGCCCCGCCACCTGACCGCCCCGGCCCGGGCGGCCACCCTGGCCCGCGCGACCACTTCGGTCAACGCGATCGCCACGTTCTGGCCGACCGGCGCGGCCAGAACGATCACCTCGGTCGGCAGCGTCACCACGGCGCGCCCGATCGCCGCGATCCGGGCGATTCGTACGGCCTCCTCGGCCCGGGCGGCCACGTCCGCCCGCAGGATAACCCCGATCGACGTGACCGCCTCGGCTCGTGCGGCCCCCATGGTTCACGCCGTCGTCGGCCGATGAGCGCCGACCACCCGACGAAGCGCGCCCACGCTCGCGGGGCCCGCCGACAGATGACTCGCGGCGACGCTCGGCGCCGCCTTTTCCATTCCGCGCATCCGAATTGCCCGACGGTCTCGGAGCAACACCCTCACCGGAGGCGTCGCCGCCCGACCCGTCGTGCACCGGCATGATTCTCCTTAACGACACGTGGCCACCCCGAAGGGTGGCCACGTCACAATTAGTCCGGCGGTGTCCTACTCTCCCACAGGGTCCCCCCTGCAGTACCATCGGCGCTGAGAGCCTTAGCTTCCGGGTTCGGAATGTTACCGGGCGTTTCCCTCTCGCTATGACCACCGAAACACTGTTGATGTATCGAACGCGAATATCGCGTGTTCCCGGCCGTACATCGGGAACCACAAAGTGGACGCAAGCAATGTGTTATCAAGTCATCGGTCTATTAGTACGGGTAAGCTCCACGAGTCTTTAGTCCTCGCTTCCACATCCCGCCTATCAACCCAGTCGTCTGGCTGGGGACCTCTCACCATAAAGGCATGGAGATCTCATCTCGAGGCCGGCTTCCCGCTTAGATGCTTTCAGCGGTTATCCATCCCGAACGTAGCTAACCAGCCATGCTCCTGGCGGAACAACTGGCATACCAGAGGTTCGTCTAACCCGGTCCTCTCGTACTAGGGTCGGATCCTCTCAAATCTCCAACGCGCACAGAGGATAGGGACCGAACTGTCTCACGACGTTCTAAACCCAGCTCGCGTACCGCTTTAATGGGCGAACAGCCCAACCCTTGGGACCAACTCCAGCCCCAGGATGCGACGAGCCGACATCGAGGTGCCAAACCATGCCGTCGATA
>DASTNL010000180.1:0-3783 GCA_035720905.1 Microbacteriaceae bacterium | reverse complement strand
CGGCCTCGACCACACCTCAAGGGTGCCATGGTGGGCGATCGCGTCTTCCATCGAGATGGCGAGGCCGAGGCCGGTCCCCCCGATCGTGCGTTGGCGCGAGCGGTCCGCCCGCCAGAACCGGTCGAACACGTGACCGACCTGATCGGCGGCGATGCCGACCCCCTGGTCGCGCACCGACAGCGCCACGCTCGACTCGTCGTAGGCGACCCGCACCCGAATGGGGCGGGCCTCGCCGTGCTCGATGGCGTTGCCGATAAGGTTGCGGATTATGCGGCGGATGCGGCGGGCGTCGAGGCTCGCCGTCGCGCCGGGTTCTCCCGAGACGAGAAGCCTCGTGTCGTGCCGGGCCGCCAACGGCCGCATCTCGCCGACGACCGTTCGCGCCAGCTGGGCCAGGTCGACCTGCTCCAGCTCCATCACGGCGGAACCCGCGTCGTAGCGGCTGATCTCGAGAAGGTCGACGAGAAGGCGGCCGAAGCGCTCCACTTGGGCGTGAAGCAGTTCGGCGCTGCGCTGCGCCGCCGGGTCGAGCGACTCCCGCTGGTCGTAGATCACGCCCTCCGCAAGCCGGATGGTCGTGAGCGGTGTGCGCAGCTCGTGGGAGACGTCGGAGACGAAACGCTGCTGCAGCCGGGAGAGTGCGGCCAGCCGCGTGATCTGATGCTGCAGGCTGTCGGCCATGCCGTTGAACGAGGCGGCCAACGCCGCGAAGACGTCGGCGCCGCGCTCCGGGATGCGCACGCCGAGCTCGCCCGCGGCCAGCCGTTTGCTCGTCTCGGCCGCCAGCTTGATGGGCTGCACGACGAAACGCACGATGACCCAGGTGATCGCGGCCATGAGCACGATGAGTGCGATACCGGCGATCAACAGGGTGCGTTGCACGAACGCGAGGGTGGCGGCCGCGGCGCTGAGGTCGTAGCCGATGTAAAGCTCGTAGCGGCCGGCCGGCGGGGGCAGCCGCAGCTGCGACCCGACGACGATGCCCGGATCCTCCTGCCCGCCGGTGCCCGTCAGGCGCACCGACTGGTAGAACTGCTTGCCCGAGCCGTTCTGCACGGCCGCCCGCAGTTCCGGCGAGATGTCGGCGGGGGCGAGGCCGGGGCTGCGGAAGTCTTGCGGGGCCAGCGACGTGGCCTGCTGACCGGGCATGCGGTACGAGGCGACGAGACGGCTCGACGTGGCGGTGCCGATCGCGCCGAGTGCCGTGTCGAGCAGGTGCCGCATCGCCCCGCTCTCCGAGATGTCGGCCGCGTCGACGGTCGCCTGCGCCGACGCGGTGGCCCGCGCGGAGTCGTGCAACGCCTGGCTGAGGCGCGACGAATAGAGGTCTCCGGCGACGCTGTACGAGACGGCGAGGCCGGCGGCGACGATCGCGGCGCCCGTCAAGAGCACGGTGATCGCCACCGTGCGCAGCCGCAAGGAATGCCGCAGGGCGCCAAGGAGCCTGTTGCGTCTGGGGGGCACGAGCGTGGGGAGGGCGACCACGATCTCACCCCGCGGCGCGGTACCCGACGCCGCGTACCGTGATGACGACGCGGGGGTTCTCCGGGTCGTCTTCCACCTTCGCCCGGAGGCGTTGCACGTGCACGTTCACAAGCCGCGTGTCTGCCTTGTAGCGGTAACCCCACACCTTCTCGAGAAGGGTCTCGCGGGTGAAGACGTGGTCCGGCCGGGAGGCGAGTGCGACGAGCAGGTCGAACTCCAGCGGCGTGAGGTTGACGCGCCGCTCTCCACGCCGCACCTCGTGCGCGGCCACGTCGATCTCGACGTCGGCGACCCGCAGCGTCGTGAGAGCCGACTCGTTGACGCTCGGCCGCAGACGGGCACGCACCCGCGCGACGAGCTCCTTCGGGTTGAACGGCTTCACGACGTAGTCGTCGGCGCCCGACTCGAGCCCCTTCACGACGTCCGCCGTGTCGGCGCGGGCCGTCAGCATGATAACCGGCACCCCCGACTCGGCCCGGAGCAGCCGGCACACCTGGATTCCGTCGATGCCGGGCAACATCAGGTCGAGCAGCACGAGATCGGGCTCGTCCTGCCGGAAGGCGGCGAGGGCCCGGGAACCGTCGACGCAGAACGAGACGGCGAAACCTTCGGTGCTCAAGACGATGCCGATCATCTCGGAGAGTGCGGCGTCGTCGTCGACCACCAGGATGCGACCGTTCATGAGCCCTTCCTCACCCGGCGCCGCGTCGTCGGGGAGCCTGCCGCGGTCGGCTGGGGACGTGCCGCCGGCCGTCTCGACGCACGCGGGCGTTCCACGCCACCGTTGTCTGCCCCTCCACATTAGCCGAGCAGGGGCCCACGTGTGGCAGCATGGTAAGAGACCGCGCCTGCCGGCCAGGGCTTCACTCGAGGGGGTCAGCGCGTGAGCGACGACACCGGTTGGGCCGCCCCCGGCGGCCGGCATCCCCTCCCCCTTCCGGGCTACGGACCGCCTCCCGGCGCCGCGGCCGGGCCGCCTTCGGGGCCGGGCTGGAGCCCGCCGCCCTCCCCCGGCCTGATGCCGCTGCATCCGCTCGGCTTCGGCACGCTGTTGGGGATTCCGTTTCGCGAGCTGCGACGCAACCCTCGGCCGGTCGTCGGCACCTCCTTGATCGTGCAGGCCGTTGTGATGATCGCCTCGCTCTTCGTGACGGGCGCGGTGGGGCTCACCGCATACGACCGGGTGGCGATGGCGGCACCTGCGGAACGCGCCACCGTGTTGAGCGGTGCCGTGGCCGGCTTCGTGCTCTCCCTTCTCGTCCCGGTGGTGCTTGGCCTTCTGGGCTCCGCGTTCTTGCAGGGTGTCATCGTGGCCGACGTCGCCCGCGGCACTCTCGGAGAACGCCTGTCGCTGCGCCAGCTGTGGCACGCGGCCAGGCGGCGGCTGGCGCCGCTCGTCGGCTGGGTGCTGCTTCTCGCGGCCGGCATCACGGTGCTCGTCGCGGCCGTCGCGGCGATCGTCTGGCTGTCGCTCACCGCGGGCGGGCCCGCCATGATCATCGGCATCGTCGCGGCCGTGTTCGTCGGCATCGCCGCCCTCATCGTCGGGGTGTGGCTCTACGTCAAGACGTCGCTCGTGCCCTGCCTCATCGTTTTAGAGCGCCGCGGCGTGCGCTCCTCGCTCGGGCGCTCCTGGCTTCTGACAGGCGGGCTCTTCTGGCGGATGTTCGGCGTGCAGGCCCTCGTCGCGGTGATCGTGAACGCGATCTCGCAGGTCGCGACGACGCCGCTCGGCCTCGCCGTCGGCATCGTCGGCGGCATCGTCGCACCCACCGGGTCCGCGGCGGGGGGCGGCGGGGCCGAGTCGGGCACGGGACGGGCCGCTCTCATCGCACTCTATGCGGCGACCCTCCTCGTGACACTCCTCGTGTCGGCGCTGACGACGGTGGTGCAGTCGGCCGCGGTCGCGGTGCTCTACCTCGACGCACGCATGCGCAAAGAGGGCCTGGCGTTGCACCTCACCCGGTACGTCGAGGAGCGCGCCGCCGAGCGGGAGGACCCGCCCGACCCGTTCGAGACCCCGGCGGCCGGCGCCGCCCCGAAAGGGTCTTCGGGCGAGGTCTCGTGAGCGCGCCGTGGACCGCGCCGCCGCTCTCGCCCGACGGCGGGACGGCCCGCTCCTGGCTGATCGGAGAGCTCTCCAAACCTGCCTATCAGGCGGCCCGGCCGACCTGGTTCGACGTGCTCTCCGCAAGGCTCAAAGACTGGGTGACAGGCCTCTTCACAGGAGCGCAGGCCCCGCTGACGCCGCTCCTTGCGGCGCTCGGGATCGCGATCGCGGCGGCGATCGTGATCGGC
>DASTNL010000179.1:0-2811 GCA_035720905.1 Microbacteriaceae bacterium | reverse complement strand
CACCGACGCTGCCCTACGCGGCGGCCGCAGACGCCGCGGGCCAGACCAAGGCGCGACGCGGCACGCAGGGCGGGGCGAACGGCACGAAGCGGGCCGAGTCTGTCGAAGACAGGGCCGGGGGCGCCGCAGCGGGCCGGGGCCCGGCACCCGAACGCGACCCGAAGGACGTCCTCGCGGAGGCTGCCGACCCGGCGACACCCGCGTCGCGGCTGCACGAGCTCGCCGGGGCGGCGCCCTACGCGCGCGCCGCCCTGGCGGGAAACCCTTCGACCTACCCCGCGCTCGTGGAATGGCTCGGCAGGCTGGGCGACCCCGAGGTGAACGCCGCACTCGCCCGCCGAGCCGCGTCGCCCGCCGACGACGCCACCACCCCGGGCGGCGACGAGAGCGCCTGAGCCGCAGCCGCTGATCCGACCGTCGTGCTGCGGCTCGAGGCGCGCGGTCTTCGGCACCGGGCGGTTCCGGCCTTCGAAGACGCGCCGCCCTTCGTTCGAGTCCGTCTCAGGCGAGGGCCCGGCCGAGCCAGAGGCCCAGGAGGGCGGCCGCGACGGCGAGGACCAGCATGCCCACGCCGTTGCCGAGCCCCGCGAGCCAGCGGCGGTCTTGCACGAGGCGCACCGTCTCCACGCTGGCCGTGCTGAACGTGGTGAACCCGCCGCAGAAACCCCCGCCGACGAGCGCGGCGACGCCGGGCAGAAGCGCGAGGCCCGCACCCGTCACCGCGCCCAAGACGAGCGAGCCCGCCACGTTGATGACGGTCGTGCCCACCGGGTATGGCACCCGTAGGCGTGCCTTGACCCAGCCGTCCAGCAGGAACCGGGCCGCCGCCCCCAGCCCGCCTGCCAGGCAGACGCCGACGAAGACGACGGGCGTCACGCGGCACGCTCCCTGCCGGGCCGCACCACGACGGCAAGGAGTATTCCGGCAAACGCCGCCAGGGCGCCGGCCAGTACCGAGCCCAGCCCGTAGGCGAGCGCCCGCCAGTTCTCGTCGGCCTGTGCCAGGCTCGCGACCCCGACCGCGAGCGTGCTGTACGTCGTGAATCCGCCCAGCAGGCCGGTGCCGAGGCCCAGCCGTATCACCCGGCGCACGCCACGATCCGCACCCCGACGAACCAGCGCGGCGGTCAGGAACCCCAGCGCCAAGGCGCCCAGCACGTTGATGCCGAACACGAGCCACGGCACCGACCCCGCCTCCGGCACCGCGAACGTGAACCCCTCCCGGCAAGCCGTGCCCACGACACCTCCGGCCGCCACCACACCGACGAAACGCCAATAACGATGGAGCGGCCGCGGCGCCCGCGGCACTGAAGAAGACATCGTCGTTCATTCTGCCGCGCGGCCGCGTGCCGCCGGAAATCCGGCGCCGCCCCCACCGCACCGCCGCCTGCTCCTCTCCGCGCCGGGCACCAGGCCGGCGCCGGCGGCCTGGTGACATAGTGGATCGGGAGGGGCCTAGACGAGGCGACGAAGGGTGCAGAGATGGCGCGGGTGAATCTTGGCAAGGCGGCCGGCGAACTGTATAAGACGGTGGCGGCGCTCGACGGGCAGACCAAAGACCGTCTGAAAGAGGCCGGCTTCACCGAGGGGTTCTGCAACCTACTGAGGCTGCGCGCGTCGCAGATCAACGGGTGCGCCTACTGCTGCCGCCTGCACACCCTCGACGCGGCGAAGACGGGAGAGAGCGCAGAACGCGTCGCCGTGCTCCCCGCCTGGCGTGAGACCGGCTACTTCACGAACGAGGAACGCTCCGCGCTGGCTCTGACAGAGGCCGTCACGCTGGTGAGCGACGGCCAGGTGCCGGATTCCGTCTACGACGAGGCGGCCCGGCACCTTGGCGAGGCGCAGATCGCGGCCGTCGAATGGCTCGCCATCGTCATGAACGTCTGGAACCGCATCGCGATCCCGAGCCGCTACCCGGTCGCACCCTGACCGGCGATCGAGTCGGCAAAAGCGACAGTCCCGGCCCCTCGACAGGCCGCCACGCCCGACGTAAGGTCCGGCTATGAGTACGCGAGACGACTATCCGGCCGGCGTGCCGTGTTGGGTCGACACGAACCAGCCCGACCCGGCGGCTGCGGCCCGTTTCTACTCCGCGCTCTTCGGCTGGGAGGCCGAAGACACGATGCCTCCCGGGTCGGGAGGGCATTATTTCATGGCGCGCCTCACCGGCCGGGTCGTCGCCGCGATCAGCTCACAGCCGCCCGAGTCGCCCGCGCGGGCTGTGTGGAACACCTACGTTCGGGTCGAGTCGGCCGACGACACCGCCGTCCGGGTGCGGGCGGCCGGCGGAACGGTCATATCTCAGCCGTTCGACGTGTTCGAGGCGGGGCGGATGGCCGTCTTCCACGACCCGCAGGGCGCCGTGTTCTCGGTCTGGCAGCCCAGTCTGCACCGAGGCGCGGCCGCAGTGAACGAGAACGGTGCGCTCGTCTTCAACACGCTGCACACCGATGACCCCGACGCCGCCGCGGGGTTCTACGGCACCGTGTTCGGCTGGGAAAGAATCGGCGACGGTCCCTCCTGGTGGGCCCTGGCCGGGTACGGCGACTACCTGGAAGAGTCGAACCCCGGCCTGCGCGCGATGTTGCGGCAATCGGGTGCGCCCGATCGTTTCGAAGACGTCGTGGCGGCGCTCGAGCCGCGGGGCACCGGCCCGGCCCGTTGGATCGTGACGTTCGCCGTCGACGATGCGGATGCCGCGGCCGCACACGCCGCCAAGCTCGGCGGTGCCGTCATCACGCCACCGCAGAAAGTGCCGTGGCAGCGCGTGGCGAGACTTGCCGACCCTGCCGGAGCCACCTTTCAGATC
>DASTNL010000178.1:0-3155 GCA_035720905.1 Microbacteriaceae bacterium | reverse complement strand
TGTCGGCGTCGCGCCGGCGAACGCCTCCGCGCCGGTGCGGCGGGCCGCCGATTTCGTCACCGACACGAACAATGACGACGGCGTCGCGGTGGCATTAAACGCCCTCGTCGGGCCGTTCGGCTCCGCCTAAGCGACGGTGCTGGGGTCTGCCGCCGCGCCCATCTGCGTCGAGATGGCCTGGGCGGCGCGGAGCAACGCGTCACGCATCGCCGGGATCGATTCGTGGTCGATACGCTGGCTGGGCGCCGCGATCGTCAACGCCGCGAGCACGCCCCCGGTGTAGTCGGTGACCGGCACCGAGACGCTGGAGAGCCCGGTCTCTTGCTCTTGCTCGCACAGCGCGTAGCCGTCGCGGCGCACCGCCGAGAGCTCGGCGCGCAGGCGCACCGGGTCGACGATGGTGAAGTCGGTGTGCCGCTCCAGAGGCCCGCGCAGGATCTCTTCGACGAAATCGTCGGGCTGGCCGGCCAGGAGCACCTTGCCCGAGGCGTTCGTGTGCAGGGGGGAGCGGCGGCCCACGTTTGCGACCATCGCGAACGAGTCGCCCGACTGCCCCCGGTCGATGTAGAGAACCGTTCGCTCGTTGAGGATCGCCAGCAGCACCGCCTCGCCGGTCTCGTCAGCCAGCCGGTCGAGGTGGATCCGACTGACCCGGCTGAGGTCGGCTGAGCGCACCACGGCGCTGCCCAGCTCGTAGACGCCCCACGTCAGCCGGTACCGGGCTGCATCGTCTTTGGCGACGAGGCCCTCCACCTCCAGCGTCTTCAAGAGGTTGAACGTAGCCGGCTTGCTGAGGCCTATCGCGGCGGCGAGACTGCCCAGCGAGCTCGGGGTGGGGGAGAGCGATATCTCTTTCAAGAGCCATACGGCGTGTACGACGGAGCGCACGGTGCGCGGCCCGCCTTCGGCCGGATGGGTGTATTTGGGTTTCGTCACTCCCGCTCCTTCAAGGCAACGCTACGGCCTTCGGCCCCGTCACCGCGACGCCGCCCGAGGTACGAGGCCGTACGGGCCCCGGGCTGGCGCCCGCGTCAGCCCGCACGGCTGCCCGATCGTTCCGGCTCAGGCGCGGCCGTGCGCGGCACGCGACTTGCGAGAGATCGCGTCGATGACGACGGCGACCAGCAAGACGGCGCCGGTGATGATGTAGCGGATCGACGTGTCCATGTTCAGAAGCGTCAGCCCGTTCGTGATCGATTCGATGACGAGGATCCCGAGGATCGCGGAAGAGGCGGTGCCGCGCCCGCCGAAGAGGCTGGTGCCGCCGATGACCGCCGCGGCGATAGCCTCGAGGTTCGTCGTTCCCCCGCCGCTCGACGGGTTCGCGGAGGCGAGCCGGCCAGCCGCGAGCAGGCCGCCTAAGGCGGCGAGGAACGAGGAGAGCACGAAGACCGACATGTACACGCGTGAGACGTGGATCCCGGCACGCCTCGCCGCCTCTTCGTTGCCGCCGATCGCGTAGATCGCCCGGCCCCACCGGGTGCGCTTCAGCGCATAGCCGGTCGCCGCGACGAGCACGAGGAACAAAACGAACATGACCGGCACGCCGCGGGTCGTGTTCATGTACCAGGTGAGTGCGCCGAGGCCCACGAGGATCAAGGCGCCGCGCAGATAGATGCCGGTCGCCGAGGCGGACGACAGGTTTTGGCGGGCGCGGCGGTGGGCGCTACGCAACGCGGAAGCGCCGTACCCGACCGCGATCGCAGCGACAAGCACGTAGGCGACCACGTCGGGCAGGAACGACGCTTGCGTGAAGCGCACGATGAAGGAGTCGAACGGGATGTTGATCGAGCCGTTCAGCCCGAGCGACCACAGCTGGAAGCCGAGGAAGGCCATCAGGCCGCCGAGGGTTATGACGAAGCTAGGCACCCCGAACCGAATGTAGAGCAGACCGTAGATGGCGCCGATCGCTGCGCCCACGGCGAGAGGCACGAGGAGTGCCAGCCACATCGGCCACTGCCATTGCACGAAGGTCACGGCGAGAATCGCGGCCGCGAAACCGTTGACCGACCCGATCGACAGGTCGATCTGCGCGAGGAGCAGCACCAGCACGACGCCGATCGCCATGACGCCGATCGCCGTGGATTGCAGCGCCAGGTTGACGAGATTCTGGCTGGAGAGGAAGACCGGGTTCAGGGTCTGAAAGACGATGGCGACGACGATGAGGCCCGCGATGACGGGCAGGGATCCGATGTCGCCTTGGCGCACGCTTTTCGCGGCGGAGCGTAACTCACCGCGGAATCCGCTGCCGATGTTCAACCGCTCGTCTTGGCGGTCGAGAGTACCCGCACTCACTGGACTTCCTCCTTGACGTTGTGGGCGCCGGTGCTCGAAACGACTTCGTCCGCTCCGGTGATCGCCGTGACGATGTCTTCGTAACTGACCTCGCGGGTCGCGAACGTGCCGTTGTTGCGACCCAGGCGTAAGACCGCGACGCGATCCGACACCTTCTGCACGTCGGCCATGTTGTGGCTGATGAGCAGCACGCCCAAGCCGTTGTCTTTCAGGCGCCGCACGAGGTCGAGCACCTCGGCGGTCTGGGCCACGCCGAGTGCGGCGGTGGGCTCGTCGAGGATCACGAGCTGCGGGTGGCCGACCAGCGAGCGGGCGATCGCGACGGTCTGTCGCTGGCCGCCGGAGAGGCTGGCAACCGGGGTGCGGATCGAGGGGATCTTCGCGGAGAGCTGGCGCAGGAGCCCCCACGCGCGGTTCTCCATGTCGATCTCGTCCATCGCGAAGGCGGAGCCGGTCTCGGAGCCGAGAAAGAGGTTCTGCACGACGTCGAGATTGTCGCAGAGCGCGAGGTCTTGATAGACGATCGCGATGCCGAGACCCTGGGAGTCGAGCGGCTTCGAGATCGTGACGGGCTTGCCCTTCCAGAGGATCGTCCCGCCGTCGCGGGTGTGCGCGCCGGCAAGAATCTTCACCAGTGTCGACTTTCCGGCGCCGTTGTCGCCCACGAGGGCGACGACCTCGCCGGTGTCGACGTCGAGATCGATGTCGCTCAAGGCATTGACGGCGCCGAACGTCTTACTGATGCCGCGCAGCGACAACAGCGGTGGCGCGGTCGCGGCCCTGGTTGTGGATGCGCTCGTATCGCTCACGGTATTTCCTCAATCGGGTTCCGGCGAAGTGTTGATGGCTTGCGCCGTGTC
>DASTNL010000177.1:0-4036 GCA_035720905.1 Microbacteriaceae bacterium | reverse complement strand
ATGTTGACGCCGCCCGCGACGGCCAGTGCGACCGTCACGTCGACCTTCGCGGCGCGCAGCAGCAGCCTCTTGCGGCCCGGCGACGTGACAACGCCGTGCCGGTCGCGCTCCAGCGCGGAATGCAGGTAGATGGCGTGCGGCATGACCGTCGCGCCGAGCATGCTGGCCGCCAGCAACACGCTACGGGAACCTTCGAACCGGGGAACCAAGCCCCCGACCACCCCGGCGAGGCTGAGCGGAGAGACGATGAGGCCCGCCACGAAGCCCACGGTGATCACGAGCAGAAACCCCATGATGACAAGCTCGAACGGGCGCTGCCCATGACGGGTCTGCAAGCCCAAGAGCAGAAGCGACACCACGCCGACGATCACCCCGCCGAGGAGCAACGGCACGGCGAAGAGAATCTGCAACGCGATCGCGCCGCCCACTACCTCCGCCAGGTCGGTCGCGGCGGCGACGATCTCCCCCTGCGCCCAGTATGCGAGCCGCGCCGCGTGAGGCATGCGATCGCCCAGCATCTCGGGCAGGCTGCGGCCCGTGACCAGCCCCAGCTTGGCAGAGAGGTATTGCACGACGGCCGCCATGACATTCGCGACCACCAACACCCACACCAACAGGTAGCCGTACCCGGCGCCAGCCGACAGGTTCGCGGCAACGTTGCCCGGATCCACGTATGCGACAGCCGCGACGAACGCCGGCCCCAGCAGGCCGACGAGATGTGTGCGGGCCTGGTGAGTGCGCACCGTTTGCGTTCCGGTCGCCACCGTGTGCGCCCTCCAGCCCGACGCCCGGAATGTTAGGCGACACGAACATCATACTTCTGCTGGGCGAATATAAGGTTCTAGCGGGCAGAACCCGCCCTACGTCGCGGATCCGTCGGCCGTCGCGGCGCAGCCCGGCGCGAGTGCGCCGCCAGACGGAGGCAGCATGAGGACCGGCACGACAGAGGCGCCCGGGGCCGGCATGACGGAGCAGGGCCCGCCGACAGGCGGCGGAATGCGGCCCAGGCGTCCGACAGGCACGCGAGGCCGCCGCCGTACCCTCGAGGCATGAGCTTTCGCGCCATCGTCATCGACGATTCTCCCGGAGCGGCGGAGCAGGACCCGCCTCCGGCGCCGAGGGCCCCGACCGACACGAGTTCCCCGGGGCAGGCGGGGCCGGGCCGCGCCCCCTCAGCCGGCGGCGCCTCACGGGCCGGGCGGAAAGGCGTATCCGTCGGTGCCGGCCGCACGGCGACGCTTCGCCTGCTGCCGGAATCGTTCTTGACCGGCGACCCGGCGCCGCGCGTGGCCCAGACTCACGAACGCCCCGCCGGGCGTTCTCAGGACGACACCGGCGCCGCCGCGAGCCGCGATCCCGTCGACGGCGCCTGCGACAAGGAGGGCACGGCCGACATCGACGTCGAGTACTCGAGCCTCAACTACAAAGACGCGCTGGCCCTCGCCGGCCGACCCGGAATCGTCGCCCACACCCCGCTCATTCCCGGGATCGACTTAGCCGGCGTCGTCGCCCGCTCCACCGACCGGCGGATCCGGGCCGGCGACCGTGTCGTCTTGACCGGGGCGGGCGCCGGCGAACGGATGCACGGCGGGCTGGCGGAACGCGCCCGGGTGCCCGCCGGCTCCCTTGTATGCCTCGACGACGCGATGACGACCCGCCACGCCGCCGCGATCGGCACCGCCGGATTCACCGCCATGCTCTGCGTGCTGGCGCTCGAACGGGGCGGTCTGGCCACCACGAGCCCCGGCAAGGCGCTCGAACGGGGCGGGGCAGAACACGACGACCTACCGATCCTCGTGACGGGTGCCACCGGCGGCGTCGGCAGCATCGCCGTCGCACTCTTGGCGAGGCTCGGCCACCGGGTCACCGCGGCGACGGGGCGGGTCACGGAACACGGCGACTATCTGCGCAGGCTCGGCGCAGACGACGTCATCGATCGCTCGGAGCTAGAGAAGCCGGGCCGGCCGCTCCAGCGCTCCCGCTGGACAGGCGTGGTCGACACGGCCGGCGGCATGATCCTCGCGAACGCGATCGCGCAGACCCGATACGGCGGCACGGTCGCGGCGTGCGGCCTCGCTCACGACCGCGATCTGCCGGCGAGCGTGCTGCCGTTCATTCTGCGAGCGGTCACCCTGGCGGGCATCGACTCGGTGCATGCCCCGCTCGCGCTGCGGCAAGAGGCGTGGCGGCGCCTCGCCCGCGACCTCGACGCTCAGCTTCTTGACGACATGACGACGCAGGTGTCACTCGCCGACGTGCCCGCGCTGGCCGAATCGCTCCTCGCCGGCCGACTGCACGGCCGCACCCTCGTTCGCGTGCGTGAGACCGGATAACGGCCCGGCTGCACCGGGTGTCAGATGGTCTCGCCGGCCGAGTCGATCTCGTGCGGGTCGGCAAGGCGCAGCACGTGTGCGAGCCGCACCGCATGCGGCGTGCTGACGATCAGCCTGCCGAACTCGACCCCCTCACCCTCCACATCGACGACCACCGCCGCACGCTTGTGACCCTTGACGAGCAGAAAGTCGCGCCCGCCGTGAAACTTCCACGTGCCGACGGCGAGAGTGAGCGGGATGAACACTCCCGGGTCTCGCAGGCCGCGAATCCAGATCCACGGGTCGGAGGTTATGGTGACCGACGCGATGGTGCCGCGCTCGACGACAAGATCACGGCGACGACGGGCGAGGGTGCGCTCGGCACGCGTCAGGCTGATCTGCAACCGGTCGGGGTACACATTCAAGTCGGCCATGATTACCAGTCTGCCCGCCTCCGCTGAAGAGCCACTCCACCCATCGCCGCCGTGTCGCACGGCACGCACAAGCCCGGCACTCGGCGCGGGCGACGGTCAGGCTCGGGGCGCCGGCCGCGCCTCTGCGGCCGCCCGCGCGGCCGCCGGCAACGCGGCGCGAACGCGATCCAGCGCCGCCTCGTCGTGGGCGGCAGAGACGAACCAGGCCTCATAGGGGCTCGGCGGCAGACTAACGCCGGCCTCGAGCAGGGCGTGGAAGAACGGGCCGAACCGGAACGACTCCTGCTCCTGCACCCCCGCGTAATCCGTCGCGAGCGTCGACCGGAACTGCACGCTGAAAAGGCTCCCCGCACGCGAGACGATGTGCGGCACGCCCTGTGCCTCGAGCGCCGCGTCGACGGCCTGGGAAAGCTCGGCGGCCACCGCATCCACCCTGCTGTACACCGCCTCATCGGCGGCGCGAAGTGTGGCGAGGCCCGCCTGGACTGCGACCGGGTTGCCGGAGAGCGTGCCCGCCTGGTAGACGGGCCCGGTCGGTGCCAGCTGCTCCATAACCTCCCGTCGACCACCCAAGGCCGCGAGTGGCATGCCGCCGCCGATCACCTTGCCGAACGTGACAAGGTCGGCCGGCACCGGCTCGAGGCCGAGCCAACCGGTGGGGGAGACCCGGAATCCGGTCAACACCTCGTCGACGATCAAGAGCGCGCCTGCCGCATGAGCAGCCTCGGCCAAAAAGGCGTTGAACCCGGGCAACGGCGCCACGACGCCCATGTTGGCGGCGGCGGCCTCGACGATGATCCCTGCGACGCGGCCGTCGTACCGAGCGAACGCCTGCCGCACCGCGTCGCGGTCGTTGTAGGGCAGCACGATCGTCTGCGCCGTGATCTCGGCGGGCACCCCTGCCGAGGCGGGCAGCGCGAGGGTCGCGACGCCGCTGCCCGCGGCCGCGAGCAGGCCATCCGAATGCCCGTGATAGTGGCCGGCAAACTTGATGACGAGCGGGCGGCCGGTCACCGCGCGGGCCAGACGCACGGCAGTCATCGTCGCCTCCGTGCCCGTCGAGACGAACCGCACCTGTTCTACGGCCGGCCCGGCCGGCGATCCCCCTCCGCCACGGGTCACGGCCGAGAGCCGCGCGACGATCTGTTCGGCCAGCTCGGTCTCCCCCGGCGTGGAGGCGCCGAACGAGAGGCCCCGCGACGCAGCGCGCTGCACGGCCTCGACGACCGCCGGATGCGCATGGCCTAAGAGCAGCGGGCCCCAGGAACAGACGAGGTCGACGTATTCCCG
>DASTNL010000176.1:0-4936 GCA_035720905.1 Microbacteriaceae bacterium | reverse complement strand
GGCCGGCGGTGGGCGGCCGCCGAGCGTCGCTGGGGCCTGCGATGCGGGGGTTCGCGGGGCTGGCGGGCGCGGCGGGGTCGGCGGGGTCGGCAGAGCCTGCCGGGTCTACGAATCCGCTGGGGTCGGGGCCTGCCGGGTCTGCGTGTGCAGCGCAGTCATCTTCGCCGTCGAGGAGAAGGCCGACCCGGCTCTGCACGGCGCGAGCGACCCGGTCGGCGGGTGCCGCACCGTCGGCGAGGAAGAACCGCGCCGGCTCTGCGGCGGCGAGCGCCCGGTAGGCCCCCCGCACCCGGTCGCGGAACGCGGCGTCTTCTGCCTCGAGTCGGTCGTACCGGGTGCGGCCGGCGAGCCTGTCGGCGACGGCACGCCCGTCGATGTCGAGAAGAATCGTCAGGTCGGGCAGCAGGCCGTCCGCCGCCCACAGCGACAGCTTTCGCACCTCGGCAGGGTCGAGGCTCCGCCCGGAACCCTGGTAGGCGACGGAGGAGTCGAGGTAGCGGTCTTGGATGACCACCTCGCCGCGCTGCAACGCCGGGCGCACGACGGTCTCGATGTGGTGGGCGCGATCGGCCGCGTAGAGCAGGGCCTCGGCACGCGGGGTGATGGCGCCGCGATGATGCAGCACGATCTCGCGGATCCGTTCCCCCACCGGGGTGCCGCCTGGCTCCCGGGTGCGGCACGTGATCACGCCGCGACCCCGCAGCCAGTCGTCGAGGAGACCGAGCTGCGTCGTCTTGCCGGAGCCGTCGACCCCTTCGAAGGTGATGAAGGCGCCGCCTTCCCGGCCGAGAGTCACTGCGCCTCGGGCCCGGAGGACGGGCTCGGCGTCTTCTTCGAGCGGCCGGCCGGCGAGGCCGAGGCCGTGGCCGTGCCGGTCTTCGACGCGGCCGCCTTCTTGACGGCCGGCTTTTTCGCTGCCGACTTCGCGGCAGTCGTCGGGGCGGTCTCTGCCTTGGCCGCGCCGGCCTTCGTTGCGCCCGTCTTGGCCGAACCCGCCTTCTTGGTGGCCGGCTTCTTCGCTGTGGTCGTCGTGGCGGTCGTGGTCTTGGCCGTGCCGGTCTTGGCCGCGGACTTCGCTTTCGCGCCCGATCGATCCGTGCCGGCCTTCGACCTCGTGCGGGCCGCGCGCTTCGGCGCCGGCCCCTTGGCGCGCTTATCGGCCAACAGCTGCACGGCACGGTCGAAGTCGACGGCGTCGACGTCTTCGCCGCGCGGAATGGTCGCGTTCGTCTCGCCGTCGGTGACGTAGGGGCCGAACCGGCCGTCTTTCACGGTGATCGGCTTGCCGCTGTCGGGATCGGCCCCGAACTCTTTGAGCACGTTCGCCGCCCGCCTGGCCCGGTACTTGGGTTGCGCGAAGAGCGCGAGCGCCCCGGCAAGGTCGATGGCGAAGATGTCGTCTTCGCCGGCGAGGGAGCGTGTGTCGGTGCCCTTCTTCAGATAGGCGCCGTACCGGCCGTTCTGCGCGAGGATCTCTTCGCCGTCTTCCGCCTTGCCGACGACGCGCGGCAGGTCGAGGAGCCGCAGGGCGCCAGCGAGGTCGATCGTCGCCGGGTCCATCGTCTTGAAGAGGGAGGCAGTGCGCGGCTTCTCTTTGCGCGCCGTCTTCTTGGCGGGGGCCGGGCCGTCGGCCGCGGGCTCGGGTTCGAGCTCGGTGACGTACGGGCCGAACCGGCCGTCTTTCACGACGACGGTCTTGCCGTTGTCGGGGTTCGTGCCCAACACCCGGTCGGTGACGACGGGGGCCTCGACGAGCTCGCGGGCCTTCTCGGCCGTCAGCTCGTCGGGGGCAAGGTCGCGAGGAATGTTGACGCGCCGCGGCGTCGCCAACGGGTCTTCTGACGCGACCTCGAGGTAGGGGCCGTATTTGCCGATGCGCAGGGTTATGCCGTCGGTGATGGCCAGGGAGTTGACGCTGCGGGCGTCGATCTCGCCGAGGTTGTCTACGACCTGGCGCAGCCCGGCATGATCGTCGTCGCCGAAATAGAAGCCATGCAGCCAGTCGACGCCGTTCTCGCCGCCGGCCGCGATCTTGTCGAGGTCGTTCTCGAGGCCCGCGGTGAAGTCGTATTCGACGAGGTCGCCGAAGTAGTCCTCGAGCAGGCGCACGACGCTGAACGCGATCCAGTTCGGCACGAGCGCCTGGCCACGCGGGGTGACGTATCCGCGGTCGATGATCGTCGCGATGATCTGCGCATAGGTGGAAGGCCTGCCCACGCCCATCTCTTCGAGCGCCTTGACGAGGCTCGCCTCGGTGTAGCGCGGCGGCGGGGTCGTCTCGTGCGATTTTGCCTCCGCCTGCGTCACGGTGAGAGGCTGCCCGACCGTCAACGGCGGCAGCTTCGTGTCGGCAGTCTCGGCGGCGTGGCGGGCTTCGTCTTTGCCCTCTTCGTAGACGCGCAGAAAGCCGCGGAACGTGATAACCGTGCCGCTGGCCGTGAACTCGGCCGCCTCGAACCCGGTACCCTGAGCGCCGGGTGTCACCTCGATGCTCACCGAGGCGGTCTGCCCCTTGGCGTCGGCCATCTGCGAGGCCAGGGTGCGGCGCCAGATGAGCTCGTACAGCTTGAACTCGCTGCCGCGCAGGCTCTGGGCGAGCTCGTCGGGTGTGCGGAAAGTCTCGCCGGCGGGGCGCACGGCCTCGTGCGCCTCTTGGGCGTTCTTGCTCTTGCCGGTGTAGACGCGGGGCTTGGCCGGCACGCTCTCGGCCCCGTACAGTTCGGAGGCCTGCGTTCGGGCCGCATGAAGGGCTTGGCCAGAGAGCACCGTCGAGTCGGTGCGCATATAGGTGATGTAGCCGTTCTCGTACAGCGACTGGGCGACGCTCATCGTCTGGCGGGCGGAGAAACGCAGCTTGCGGGCCGCCTCTTGCTGCAACGTGGAGGTCGTGAACGGCGCGGCAGGCCGGCGCGAGTAGGGCTTCGACTCCACCCGGCTGACCCGGGCCGCGGCCGTCGTGGCGCTGAGCGCCGCGACCAGCGAATCCGCCTCCGTGCCGGTCAGGATGCGGGCGTCACCGGTCAGCGTGCCACGGTCGTCGAAGTCGCGGCCGACGGCGACACGTGTGCCGTCGAGCCTTGCCAGGCGCGCCTCGAAGCGCTGCGTCTCGGCGGCATTGTCGGCGGCGCCATCGGTGCCGGTCTGAAAGAGCGCCGTGAGATCCCAATATTCGGCGGCGACGAACGCGAGCCGTTCCCGTTCACGGTCGACGATCAGCCGGGTGGCCGGCGACTGCACGCGGCCGGCGGAAAGGCCCGGCCCGACCTTGCGCCAAAGCACCGGCGAAACCTCGTAGCCATACAGCCGATCGAGCACCCGCCTCGTCTCTTGGGCGTCGACGAGCGCGTCGTCGAGCTCGCGGGTGGCCTCTTTGGCGCGCTCGATGGCCTCGCGAGTTATCTCGTGGAAGACCATCCGCTTCACGGGGACCTTGGGCTTCAAGACCTGTAAGAGATGCCAGGCGATCGCCTCACCCTCGCGGTCTTCATCGGTAGCGAGCACAAGTTCGCTGGCGCCCTTCAGCGCACGCTTCAGGTCGGCGACCGTCTTCTTCTTCTGCTCGCTGACGACGTAGTACGGCTTGAAGCCGTGTTCGACGTCGACGCCGAATTTCGCGAAGTCTCCTTTTTTGAGGTCCACGGGCAGGTTTTTCGGCTCAACCAGGTCGCGGATGTGCCCGACGGACGCCATGACCTCGTATCCGTCGCCAAGGTACTTGGCGATGGATTTCACCTTGGTGGGCGACTCGACGATGACGAGTTTCTTCGTCTCTGGCACAGGGCTCCTTTACGCCACATGAACGGGCTTGCACGCGGGTGGGCGGGTTGCGATCGTCGTGTCAGGGCACCCGCTCCTGCACGCATATCGACCCGTCAGAACCGACAGGCACACCATACACATATCATCCCGACACATGCTTGACGGCCCATACCTCGCTCACGGCGAACCTGGCGGCCCGGCGCGTGCGGTGCTTCGCACCGGCCAACGGGCCCCCGCCTCGACGGTGACGAGCGCGACCTGACCCTCGAGAGCGCACGCCTGCAACGCGGCGTCGTTCGCCCGCGCGACCCGTAGCGCGGTGTCGCACGGGATGCCCGGCACGAGACCGGAGGCCGTGTCGGCGGCTGCGAGCGCCGCGAGGTCGGCGGCCGCCTGAGCCCGACGCCCCTCGACCGCGACGACGGACGCGACGGCGAGCGCGACGGCGAAGACCGTGACGACGGCAAGCACGGCGACCGCGAGCACCGACCCGGCACCCCGCTCTCCCTTCGGACACCACACAACGGCTCACCCTGCCAAGGCGCACGCGTGCGCACTCAGCGGCAGGCGGGGGCCAGAAGGCCCCAGCCCGGCGCTCGCCGAAACGTCGACGCACACCAGGTCACCCCGACTCTCGTGACGGAAGGATGCGTCGTCGGCGAGCCGTTGAAGCACCGACCCAGCGTGGGCGGGGTCGTCGCCGCGGGCGAGGGAACGGGCGACCGTCGCGGCGGCGGTGACAAGTGCGGCCTGCCGTGCCACGACGTGCACGCAGCCGAGACAGCCCGCCAAGACGACGAGCACGGCGGGCAGCGCCACCGCAAGCTCGGCGGTCACGGTGCCCCGTTCGCCCCACGGCATCGGTCAGTCGCCGACCGTGAGCGCACGCCGGATCAGATCGGTGAGAATACCCCGCACTTCATCGCCGCGCAGGATCACGACGAGGAGCCCCGCGAACCCGACGGCGGCCATGGTCGCGACGGCGTATTCGGCCGTCGCGGCACCCGCGTCGTCTGCGAGCGTACGGAAAAGCCTGCCGGCCCGCCGCGGCCTTCCCTCTACTGTTCTCGGCGCGCCACGGAGGGCGTCAGTTCCCAGCCTCATGATCGTCTTCCTCTCTCTCTTACCTGTCCCATGCATGTGCTCGGGGTAGGGCACGGTCACGGTGGCCGTACCG
>DASTNL010000175.1:0-2313 GCA_035720905.1 Microbacteriaceae bacterium | reverse complement strand
GACGACCTGCGGCTTGCCGACGGTCAGCTCGTAGCCCTCGCGGCGCATCTGCTCGACGAGGATCGCGAGCGCCAGCTCCCCCCGCCCCTGTACCTCCCACGCGTCGGGCCGCCCGATCTCCAGCACGCGCAGCGACACGTTGCCGACGAGCTCCCGGTCGAGGCGTTCCTTCACGAGGCGGGCGGTCAGCTTGTGACCCTTCACTTTGCCGGCCAAAGGTGACGTGTTGGTGCCGACCGTCATCGAGATCGCCGGCTCGTCGACATGGATGAGCGGCAGCGGCCGCACGTCGTCCGGGTCGGCGAGGGTGTCGCCGATCATGATGTCGGCGAAGCCCGCCACGGCGACGATGTCGCCGGCGTCGGCAGACTCGGCCGGATACCGGTCGAGGGCGCGGGTCTTCAGAAGCTCCGTGACGCGCACGTTATGCACCTGGCCGTCGTGACGCACCCAGGCCACCGTCTCCCCCTTGCGCAGCGTGCCGTTGAAGATGCGCAGCAAGGCGATGCGGCCGAGGAACGGCGAAGCGTCGAGGTTTGTGACGTGCGCTTGCAGGGGTGCCTCGTCATCGTATTCCGGTGCTGGAATATGACGCAGGATGGCGTCGAAGAGTGGTTCTAGGTCGGGATTGTCGGGCATCTCGCCGTTCGCGGGCCGGTTGCGGCTGGCGGCACCGGCGCGCCCGGAGGCGTAGATGACGGGCACGTCGAGGATGGCGTCGAGGTCGAGGTCGGGCACGTCGTCGGCGAGGTCGCCGGCAAGGCCGAGCAAGAGGTCTTGGCTTTCGGAGACCACTTCGGCGATACGGGCGTCGGCCCGGTCGGTCTTATTGACGACGAGGATGACGGGCAGACGCGCCTCGAGCGCCTTGCGCAAAACGAACCGCGTCTGCGGCAGGGGCCCTTCGCTCGCGTCGACGAGGAGCACGACGCCGTCGACCATGGAGAGCCCGCGCTCGACCTCGCCGCCGAAGTCCGCGTGCCCGGGGGTGTCGATCACGTTGATCGTCACCGGCCCGTCGGCGGCGTGCTTCCCGTTGTAGGCGATCGCCGTGTTCTTCGCGAGAATGGTGATGCCCTTCTCACGTTCGAGTTCATTGGTGTCCATCGCACGCTCTTCGACGTGAGCGTGCTCGCCGAACGAATGAGTCTGGCGCAGCATCGCGTCGACGAGGGTGGTTTTCCCGTGGTCGACGTGGGCGACGATGGCGACGTTGCGAAGATCGGTGCGGTGGGCAAGAACCATGTATTCCTCAGTTATCGATGAGCAGCAGGGGGAAACACCATCCCCACGTGCGATGCGCGGCAGGGGCATCACGAACACGCAGGCGCCCGGCCGGCCGCGCGGCACCGATAGATTCTACAGCCTGGCCGGGTACGGCCCCGGCACGCGTCGGCCGGAATAGGCTGATGCCGTGCGCTATGACGCGATCGTTCTGGCCGGCGGGCGATCCCGTCGTCTCGACGGGGTGCCGAAAGAAGGCTTGCTCGTGGCCGGGCAGACGCTGCTGCAGCACGCCCTGGCGGCCGTGCGGGGCGCCCGACAGACCGTCGTCGTCGGGCCAGAGCCTGCCGGAGGCCTCCCGCCCTCGGTGTTGCAGACCAGGGAAGACCCGCCGTTCGCCTCCCCCGCCGCGGGAGTCGCGGCCGGCTTGGAGGCCTTGGGCCGGCCGGCGTCATCGAAACCTCCAGACGGCCATCGAGCGAAGCGAGACTCCGTCCCGGCGCGCCCGGCGACCCGTGTGCCATCCCCTTGGGTCCTCGTGCTGGCGTGTGACATGCCTGCGGCCGACGCCGCGGTCGCCGCACTCGTCGCCGCGCTTGCGGGCGATGCGCTCGCGGACGATGCCCCGACCGGTGAGGCGGCAAGCGACGGCATGATCGCACAAGACCCCTCGGGCCACCTGCAGCCTCTGGCTGCGCTCTACCGCGTCGCCGCGCTGCGCACGGCCATCGAGGCGAAGCGCGCGGCAGGCAGCCTCGTCGGCTCGTCGATGTTCTCTCTCGTGCGACCCCTGCACCTCGCCGCGATCCCGGTGCCGGCGGGCTCGACCGACGACGTCGACACCTGGGAGGATGCGCGCCGTCTCGGTGTGCGGTCCGCCACCCCACACACCATGCCGTCGACCACGTCTTTGCCGGGGGCGTCAGGGCCAGCCCCGCCAGAAGCACACGAGGCGACGGCACCAAGTCAACGACCGACACAAGGAGAAGAGAGCAATCGATGAGCGACCATGAGCACGGCGACCACCAGCACGACGGCCACGGGCAGCACCAGCACGGCGACCACCAGCACGGTGATCGTGAAGAAGAG
>DASTNL010000174.1:0-7257 GCA_035720905.1 Microbacteriaceae bacterium | reverse complement strand
CCGGGGCGATCAGGCCGACGACGCCGCTCACCGCGCACTGCACGGGCGACGCCACGACCAGCGCCCGCCGGATTCTCGTCGAGGGCTCCTCGTACCGGGCCGGCGACGGCCTTCGGGGCGGCTGTTTCCCCACGGCAGACGGCTATGCGATGCTGAGCCTCCCCTCGCCCAGGCACACGACGATCGTCGGTAGCGCAGAACTGTTCGAGAACGGCAGCATCGGCCGCGCCGACAACGCCGCGGCTGCGATCGGCGTCGCGGGCGAGACGCCCACGCTCGTCTGGTACCTGCCCACCGTCGCCGACGTGCCGGCCGCGAGCCGGCCGACCCTCGCCGCCCTCACGCCCGGCTGGGTCACGCCCACGGCCCTTCTTCTCATCGCCACCGCCCTGGCGGCGATCGCCTGGCGGGGTCGGCGCTTCGGCCCGCTTGTCACCGAAGCCCTGCCCGTGACGGCACGCTCGAACGAGACCCTGGAGGGGCGTGCCCGCCTGTACCGCCTGGCAAGCGCCAGAGGGCACGCACTCGAGAGCCTGCGCATCGGCACACTCGGTCGGCTCGCGGCCCGGCTCGGCCTGCCCGAGACGGCGAGCGCCGCCGAGGTCGCCGACGCCGCGGCTGCGGCCGCGGGGCAAGACCCGGGCCGTGTGCGTGCGACGCTTATCGGCGAGGCACCGGGCGGCGACGCGCATCTCGTTCGGCTCTCCGAACGCCTGGCATCGTTGGAGGCACGGGTGGCGGCGGCGCTTCGACCGGAGGCCTTCTCGGCGAACGCCGCCCCGCCGCCCCACACCGAACCGACACAGCCTACGGAAGGGAACGCATGAGCGACGACACCCCACACAGTGCCGGGCCGGCGACGCCGGGGCGCGTCGACGCCGAAAACCGCACCGCGACCGACGGGGGCGGCACTGCCGCCGACGCGGCCACCAGGCAGGCGCTTCGCGCGGTGCGCGACGAGGTCGCCCGAGCGGTCGTCGGCCAGGAGGGCGCCGTCACGGGCCTCATCATCGCCCTCCTCGTGCGCGGCCACGTGCTTCTGGAGGGGGTGCCCGGCGTCGGCAAGACGCTCCTCGTGCGCTCGCTCGGGCGTGCCCTCGACGTGGCGACGACGCGGATCCAATTCACCCCCGACCTGATGCCGGGCGACGTCACCGGCTCGCTCGTCTACGACACGTCGACCGGTTCCTTCGTGTTCCGAGAAGGCCCCGTGTTCACGAACATCCTCGTCGCCGACGAAATCAACCGCACTCCGCCGAAGACCCAGTCGGCCCTGCTCGAGGCGATGGAGGAGCACCAGGTCTCCGCCGACGGCGTGACCCGGCCGCTGCCCGACCCGTTCCTCGTCGCGGCGACCCAGAACCCCATCGAATTCGAGGGCACGTACGCCTTGCCCGAGGCGCAGCTCGACCGGTTCCTCTTCAAACTGATGCTCGACCCGCCGCCCCGCGACGAGGAGGTGGCCGTGCTGCGCCGCCACGCCGACGGATTCGACCCGCACGATCTCGCGGCCGCGGGCGTGCGGCCGGTGCTCGACGCAGCCGGCCTGCGGCGCGCACGCGAGGCCGTCGGTGCGTTGCCGTTCGACACCGACCTTCTGGGGTATGTGGTCGATCTCGCCCGGGCGACGAGGCGTTCGCCGTCGGTGCAGATCGGCGTCAGCCCACGCGGTGCGACCGCCCTCGCGGCCGCGGCGCGGGCATGGGCGTGGCTCTCCGGCGCCCCCGCCGTGACCCCCGACCACGTGCAGGCGATGCTGCTGCCGGCCTGGCGGCATCGGGTGCGGTTACGCGCCGAGGCAGAGCTCGAAGGCGTCGAGGTGGATGCTCTGCTCTCCTCCCTCGTGCAGCAGACCCAGGTGCCGCTGTAACGATGGTCGTCACCGGCAGGTTCGTTCTGCTCCTCGCTCTCGGCACGATCCCGACGATCGCCGCCGGGCGGGCGGGCGCCGCCTGGGCGAGCGCCGGGCTCTGGCTCGCCGCATGCCTCGGCATGGCGGCCGCGGACGCGGCGCTCGCCGCAACGCCTCGGCGCGTGGCTCTTCGCCGTGACCTGCCGGCCCGGGCGCGGCTCGGCGAGCCCGTGGCGGGCGTCGTCGTGGTGGGCAACCTCGGCCGGCGACGCATGCGAGCGCTCCTGCGTGACCGTTGGCAGCCCACCGCGGGCGTAGAACCGGCCCGGCGGCGGGTCGCGCTCGCCGCGGGAGAGTCGGTGGGCGTGCCGTTCCTCTTGAGACCCCGGCGGCGAGGCCTCGTGCGCAGCGCCGGCGTGACGCTGCGCACGATGGGCCCGCTCGGCATCGCCGGCCGACAGGCGAGCCTCACGGCGCCCGGCCTGCTGAAAGTGCTGCCGCCGTTCCGCAGCCGACGGCACCTGCCGTCGAGGCTGCGCATGCTGCGCCAGGAGGGCGGCCGGCAGGCGTTGCAGGTGCGCGGCGCGGGAACCGAATTCGACTCGTTACGACAATACGTGCGCGGCGACGACGTGCGATCCATCGACTGGCGGGCCACGGCACGGCGCGGGCCGGCGGGACCGGGCACGGGGCGGGCCGGCGCAACAGCGGCCCACGAGCCCATGGTGCGCACCTGGCGACCGGAACGCGACCGGCAGGTGGTCATCGTCGTCGACAGCTCCCGTCTCGCCGCCGCCCGGATCGGCGACGAGACGCGCCTCGACACGTCGGTGGAGGCCGCGCTGCTTCTCGCGGTGCTGGCAGACCGCGCGGGCGATCGGGTCGGCCTCGTCGTCTTCGACCGCCGGGTGCGCGCCCGGGTCTCCGGCATCCGGGGAACCGCGTTGCCGGCGGCGATCGTCGACCGCGTCGCCGGGGTGTGGCCAGAACTCGTCGAGGCGGATTGGGCCGCGCTGGCGGCGGAGGCCCAGAGCCTTACTCGGGGGCGTTGCCTCGTCGTGCTTCTGACGACGCTCGACGCCCCCGCCTCCGCCCGAGGCCTCCTCACGGCGCTGCCCGGGCTCACGGCCCGGCACACCGTCGTCGTGGCGGGAGCGCTCGACCCCGCGATCCGGGAGGCCACGACACGACGCCGCGACCGGGCGGAGATCTATCGCGCGGCCGCCGCGGAACGCGCCGTGCTCGACTCCGCCCGCGTGGCCGCCGCGGCACGCCGGCTCGGGGCCACCGTGGTCGCCGCCCCGGCCGACGACCTGCCCGCCGCGGTGGCCGACCGGTACATCGCCTTGAAAGTACGGGGCCTCATCTAGCCGGCGACGAGACGGCGTGCCCCCGCGTCGAACTCCGCCACGTCACCCGTGTCGCCGGCCTCGGCGGCACGCCGGCCGAGGACCAGCATGTAACAGAGGAACGCGGCCAAGGCCAGCGCCCCGATGCCGACTTTGACGGGCCACGGCAGCGCCGACGGGGTGACGAAGCCCTCGATGAGGCCGGAGACGAGGAGCGAGAGGGTGAGGCCCACCGAGACGGTGACGAGGGCACGGCCGTCTTCAGCGAGCGCCTGCGCACGGCTGCGCGCCCCCGGCGCCACCCACGCCCAGAAGATGCGGAGCCCTGCCGCCGCCGCGACGAACACCGAGGTGAGCTCCAGCATGCCGTGCGGCGCGATGTATTGGAAGAACACCCCGCCTCGGCCGTAGGAGAACAACACGGCGCCGTCGACGCCGATATTCATCGCGTTCTGCACGATCACGTAGGGCGGGTACACGCCGGTTATGCCGCATACGATGCAGAGGGCCGCGATCAGGGCGTTGTTCGTCCACACCTGGCCGGCGAATGCGGCGGCCGGGCTTTGTGAGTAATAGCCGGTGAAGGCGTTCTCGGCGAGGTCTTTCAACTGGGCCGGGTCGCCGATCGCCGCCATCACTCGCGGGTCGACGTTCGCCCACAGGGCGAAGGCGGCGGCGATGAGCGCGGTGGCCGCGGCGATCACGGCGGTCAGCCAGCGCAGCCGATACAGCGCCGCGGGCAGCTGGCGGACGAAGAACGTCGGCACGCGGGAGAAGAGATCGGGGCCGGCGCCCGTGAAGCGCAGGCGGGCGCGGGCGAGGCTCACGGAGAGCCGTTCACCCAGCGGAGAGGCGGCCGACTGGCCGGCGATCGTCGCCAGGTCGGCCGCCCCGGCCCGGTAGCGCTCGATGAGCTCGTCCGCCGCCTCGCCGCTCGCGATGCGGCGTCGGGCGAGCGCGTCGAGCCTGTCCCAACCGCCCTGGCGGGACTCCCGGAGCACGTCGAGATCCATCTGCTTAGATGATAACCGTGGCCGCCTTGCCTCCCCAGGATGCCCGGCCTGCGCCCGCCCGCGGCCGCGATCCGGGCCCGTCGGACGCGCGAGGCGACACGGAGGCCGTCGTCGTGGGCGAGGCGGTCGGCCTGTCGGTGCGCCCCGCCGGCCTTCTGGCCCGGGCGGCCGGCACGATCATCGACTGGGCCGTCTACGGCGGGGTCTTCGTGGGCCTGGCGTTGGCCGTTCACGCGTTCTCGGGCGGGCTCGACCAGGCGGCCGTGCGGGCGCTGTCGATCGCCGCCCTCGTCCTCGCCCTGGTCGCCGTGCCGACGGCGGTCGAGGTGGCGAGCGCCGGCCGCTCGGCGGGCCGTGCCGCCCTCGGGTTGCGCATCGTGCGCTCGGACGGCGGGGCCGCCTCGGTGCGGCACGCCTTCATCCGCGCGCTCGTCGGCGTCGTCGAGATCTTCGTCTCGTTCGGCAGCATCGCGATGCTCGTCGCCTTGCTGGACCCCCGCGCCCGACGGATCGGCGATTTCCTAGCCGGAACGTACAGCCAGCTGGAGCGGGTGCCGAAGCCGCCGGCCCTCAAGCACCGCGTGCCCCCGGAACTCGCCTCGTGGTCGTCGATCGCCGACGTGGCGCCGCTGCCGGGCCGCCTCGCCGGGCGCATCGCAGCGTTCCTCAGTCAGCAGGGCGGCATGCTGCCGGCCGCCCGCGACCGGTTGGCCCGAAGCCTTCTCGACGAGGCCGCCGACTACGTATGGCCGTTGCCCAAGGCGCCCGCCGCCGAGGCGCTCGCCGCGATCGCCGCGGTGCGCGCCGAGCGCGACAGGCGCCTCCTGGCCCGTGAAGACGCGATCGTGGCGGGCCTTCGCCCCCAACTCACCGGCACCGCGCACCACCCCTCTCACGGGCTGCCGGCCGGGCCACGCGGGCAAGAGACGGGGCGCCCGGCCGACGGGGTCGCCACGGTTCCGACCCTCGACGCCAAGCCCCCGGGGCCCGGCCACGCCCCCCGTCAGTAACGGTACGTGTCGGGCTTATAGGGGCCTTCGACGCCCACGCCGATATAGTCGGCCTGCTCGGGTGTGAGAGTCGTCAGCCTGGCCCCGAGCGCGCCCAGGTGCAGGCGGGCGACCTTCTCGTCGAGCAGTTTCGGCAACATATGCACGCCCAGCGGGTAGGCCTCGCGGTGGGTGTACAACTCGATCTGGGCCAGAACCTGGTTGGTGAACGACGCGCTCATCACGAAGGAGGGGTGACCGGTCGCGTTGCCGAGGTTCATGAGCCGCCCCTCGCTCAAGACGAGGATGCTACGCCCGTTCGGCAGCCGCCACTCGTCGACCTGCGGCTTGATCGGCACCCGGGTCGCGCCCTCGAGGGCCTCGAGGCCGGCCATGTCGATCTCGTTGTCGAAGTGGCCGACATTGGCAAGAATCGCGAGGTGCTTCATGGCGAGCATCTGCGCGGTGGTCACGACGTGGTAGTTGCCGGTGCAGGTGACGACCATGTCGACGAGGCCGACGACATCGTCGAGCCGGGCCACCTGATACCCGTCCATCGCGGCCTGCAGCGCGGTGATCGGGTCGACCTCGCCGACGATGACACGCGCGCCTTGGCCGGACAGCGCCTCCGCGGCCCCCTTGCCGACGTCGCCGTAGCCGACGACGAAGGCGACCTTGCCGCCGATGAGCACGTCGGTGGCGCGGTTCAACCCGTCGGGCAGGGAATGGCGGATTCCGTACCGGTTGTCGAACTTGCTCTTCGTCACCGCGTCGTTGACGTCGATGGCGGGGAAGAGCAGCCTCCCCTCGCGAAGCAGCTTGTGCAGCCGGTGCACGCCCGTCGTCGTCTCTTCGCTCGCCCCCAAGAGGTGCCCGGCGATGCGCGTGAAGCGGCCCGGCTCGGCATCGAGCACCTCACGCAACACGGCGACGAGCGCCCGCTCCTCACGGCTCTCGCCGGCCGGCTCCTCGCCGTTCTCGGCCCAGACCCCGGCATGGACGAAGAGCGTGGCGTCGCCGCCGTCGTCGAGAATGAGGTCGGGGCCGGGCCCCTCGGGCGTGCCGCCGGCCTCGTGCAAGTCGCGGTTCTCGGCGCTCCAGTCGAAGATCCGCGCGGTCAGGTGCCAATAGTCTTCGACGCTCTCGCCCTTCCAAGCGAAGACGGGCACCCCTGCCGGATCCTCCGGCGTGCCCGTCGGGCCGACGACGACCGCGGCGGCCGCCTCGTCTTGCGTGGAGAAGATGTTGCAACTGGCCCAGCGCACCCGGGCGCCGAGCGCGACGAGGGTCTCGATCAGCACGGCGGTCTGCACCGTCATGTGCAAGGAGCCGGCGATGCGGGCACCGGCCAGCGGCTTCGTCGCACCGAACTCCCGACGTAGCGCCATGAGGCCGGGCATCTCGTTCTCTGCCAGCCGCAGCTGATGCCGGCCGGCCGCGGCGAGCGAAAGGTCGGCGACCCGGTAGTCGAACACAGCCGGACGTGCGGCGCCGGCCTGGCGCTTGGAAGCGGGATGATCCATGCCGGTATTGTCTCAGGCCCCGCCCCGCGCCACGCCCGCCTCGTCGCCCTCGCCCGAGGCCTGCGACCGGTACCGCACGATCTGCCACCCGCGCGGCGCGCGCAACCGCTCGGCGTGGCGGGCGCACAGGTCGTACGAATGCGGCTCTCGCACGAGGGCCAGCGGTCCGAGCACCGCCATGGAGTCGGCGTAGTCGAACGTGAGCGTCGCGACCGCCTCAGCGGTGCATGCGGTGCGCGAACAACGTCTCATGGCGACACCAGCGTAGCGATCCGCGGGCCCGGTACGATGGAGGGCATGCCCCGGTCCCGTCGTGTCGCCGCGGTTCCACCGTCGCCGAGACGCGGCATCCGAGATCGCCATGGGCGTGGGATGCGGTCGGCCGTGACCGGACCGCACCTCGAGCCCCTTCGCACGCGTGTCGACGACTTCGACATGACGGTGGCCTCGACGGCCGCGTACCTGCGCGGCCTCTGGCCCGAACTCGAGGGCGTCACGTTCCAAGTCGCACAGGGACCTGCCGAGGCCATC
>DASTNL010000173.1:0-10345 GCA_035720905.1 Microbacteriaceae bacterium | reverse complement strand
TCGAGCGCGCGGGCGTCCTCCGGGTCGAGCTCGGGAACCGCGATCGAGACGTCGCGGCCGGCGAGGACCTTGCTGCGGAACGGCTCCGGCCACCCGCCCGGCAGGTCGCCGAGCTCGCCGGCCATGAAGCCGATGACCGATTCGGGCACGTCGTATTTCTCTGGGTGGGCTTCGAAGTCTGCCGGGTCAGCGTGGGCCGCCGCGAGCGCGAGCGCGAGGTCGCCGACGACCTTGGACGACGGCGTCACCTTGGGCACGCGGCCCAGCATCCGGTCGGCCTCGGCGTACAGGTCTTCGATGAGCTCGAAGTTGTCGGCCAGGCCGAGCGCCGTCGCCTGCGCGCGCAGGTTCGAGAGCTGCCCGCCCGGCATCTCGTGGTGGTAAACCCGCCCGGTCGGCCCGGTCAACCCGGAGGCAAACGGCCGGTAGAGGGCGCGCACCGCCTCCCAATACGGCTCGAGGCTGCAGATCGCGTCCAGCGGGATTCCTGTATCGCGTTCGGTGTGTGCGAACGCGGCCACGAGCGCCGAGGCCGAGGGCTGGCTCGTCGTGCCGGCCATGGGGGCGCTGGCCACGTCGACCGCGTCTGCGCCGGCCTGGGCGGCGGCGAGGAGGGTCGCCAGCTGGCCGCCGGCGGTGTCGTGCGTGTGCACGTGCACCGGCAGGTCGAAGCGTTGCCTCAGCGCCGTGACGAGCCGCTCGGCGGCGTAGGGGCGCAGGAGGCCGGCCATGTCTTTAATGGCGAGGATGTGTGCGCCGGCCGCGACGATGCGTTCGGCCAGGTGCAGGTAGTAGTCGAGCGTGTAGAGGTCTTCGGCTGGGTTCATGAGATCACCCGTGTAGCACATCGCGACCTCGGCGACGGTCGTGCCGGTGGCGAGCACCGCGTCGATCGCCGGTTGCATCTGGTCGACGTCGTTCAAAGCGTCGAAGATGCGGAAGATGTCGATGCCGGTGGCCGCGGCCTCTGCCACGAAGGCCTCCGTCACCTCGGTGGGGTACGGGGTGTAGCCGACGGTGTTGCGGCCGCGCAGAAGCATCTGGATGTTCACGTTGGGCAGGGCGCTTCGCAGTTCGGCCAGCCGCTGCCACGGGTCTTCGTTCAAGAAGCGCAGCGCGGCGTCGTACGTCGCCCCGCCCCACGCCTCCACCGAAAGAAGCTGCGGCGTCACCCGCGCCACGTAGGGCGCCATGCGCACGATGTCTTTGGTGCGGACCCGGGTGGCCAGGAGCGACTGATGGGCGTCGCGGAACGTCGTCTCGGTGACGGCGAGCGCGGTCTGGGCGCGCAGGTCTGCGGCGAATCCGGCCGGGCCGAGGCGCAGGAGCCGTTGCCGGCTGCCGTCCGGCGCCGGCGCCGAAAGGTCGACATCGGGCAGTTTCGCTGCGAGGTTGGTGCGTGTCGGGCGCGGGCCGTTGGGCTGGTTGACGGTCACGTCGGCCAGCCAGCTGAGCACCTTGGTGGCGCGGTCTTTCGAGACCCGTCCGTCGAAGAGCTCCGGCCGTTCCTCGATGAACGAGGTGCTGAGGTCGCCCGCCTCGAAGCTCGGGTCTTCGAGCACGGCCTGCAGGAACGGGATGTTCGTGGTGACGCCGCGGATGCGGAACTCGGCCAACGCCCGCCTGGCCCGCACGATCGCGGAGTGGAAGTCGCGGCCGCGGCAGATGAGCTTGGCGAGCATCGAGTCGAAGTGCGGGCTGATCTGGGCGCCCAGATTCACCGTGCCGCCGTCGAGACGCACGCCCGCGCCGCCCGGGGAGCGGTACGTGGTGATCCGGCCGGTGTCGGGCCGGAAGTCGTGGGTCGGGTCCTCCGTCGTGACACGGCATTGGATGGCCGCGCCGTGCCGCTGGATCTCGTCTTGGTGCAGGCCCAGGTCGGCGAGTGTCTCGCCGGCCGCGACCCTCATCTGCGACTGGACGAGGTCGACGTCGGTGATCTCTTCGGAGACGGTGTGCTCGACCTGGATTCTCGGGTTCATCTCGATGAAGACGTGTTGGCCGGCCCGGGGCCCTGCCGTGTCGACGAGGAATTCAACGGTTCCCGCGTTGACGAAGCCGATCGACTTCGCGAACCGTATCGCGTCCGCGTGCAGGCTCTCGCGGATGGAGTCGTCGAGGTTCGGTGCCGGGGCGATCTCGACGACCTTCTGGTGGCGACGCTGCACCGAGCAGTCCCGCTCGAAGAGGTGCACCGTCTCGCCGGTCTTGTCGGCGAGGATCTGGACCTCGACGTGGCGGGGCCGTAGCACGGCCTGTTCGAGGAACATCGTCGCGTCGCCGAACGCCGTGTCTGCCTCCCGCATCGCCGACTCGAGGGCCGGACGCAGCTCCTCGAGCGTCTCGACGCGACGCATGCCGCGCCCGCCTCCGCCGGCGACCGCCTTCGCGAAGATCGGGAAGCCGATCTCTTCGGCACCGGCCATGAGCTCGTCGATGTCTTTCGAGGGCGGTGTGGAGGCGAGCACGGGCACGCCCGCCTCTCGGGCATGCTCCTTCGCCGTCACCTTGTTTCCGGCCATCTCCAAGACGTGCTCACCGGGGCCGATGAAGGTTATGCCGGCCTCGGCGGCCGCCTTGGCGAGGAGAGGGTTCTCGGAGAGGAAGCCGTAACCCGGGTAGATCGCGTCAGCGCCGGACTCCTTGGCCACTCGGATGATCTCGTCGATATCGAGGTAGGCGCGCACGGGGTGGCCCGGCTCGCCGATCTGATACGCCTCGTCTGCTTTCAGACGGTGGAGCGAATTCCGATCTTCGTAAGGGAATACTGCGACGGTCTGCGCGCCGAGCTCATAGGCGGCGCGGAAGGCACGGATGGCGATCTCACCACGGTTGGCGACGAGGATCTTTCGAAACATTAAGGACCTTTCTGCTGCGCTGACGCGCTCAGCAAATGGTTAGGTTCTCTAAGACTAGTGAAGGTAATCTTGGCTCTTGTGCACGTACTCAGTGTCAGCTCGCTCAAAGGCGGCGTCGGCAAGACGACAGTGACTCTGGGGCTCGCATCCGCCGCGTTTGCGCGGGGCCTTCGCACGCTGGTCGTCGATCTCGATCCGCAGTCGGATGTGTCGACGGGCATGGATATCTCCGTCGGCGGCCATCTGAACGTCGCCGACGTGCTCGCCTCGCCGAAGGCGAAGGTGGTGCGGGCTGCGATTGCCACGAGCGGCTGGTGCCGCGGGCGCAGCTCCGCGATCGACGTGATGATCGGCAGCCCCTCCGCGACGAATTTCGACGGCCCCCACCCGTCGATGGCCGACATCTGGAAGCTTGAGGAGGCGTTGGCTCACGTCGAAGACGATTACGAGCTGACGCTGATCGACTGCGCGCCGTCGTTGAACGCCCTGACCCGCACGGCGTGGGCGGCCAGCGACCGGGTGAGCGTCGTCACCGAGCCGGGCCTCTTCTCTGTCGCGGCCGCCGACCGGGCGCTGCGGGCCATTCAAGAGGTGCGCCGCAAGGTCTCCCCCAGGCTGCAGCCGCTGGGGATCATCGTGAACCGGGTGCGGATGCGTTCGGTGGAACACCAGTTCCGCATCAAGGAGCTGCAGAACATGTTCGGCCCGCTGGTTCTCAGCCCCCAGCTGCCGGAGCGCACGTCGTTGCAGCAGGCGCAGGGTGCCGCCCGGCCGTTGCACGCCTGGCCGGGTGAGAGCGCGCAAGAGATGGCGCACAACTTCGACCTGGTGCTCGACAGGGTGCTGCGTTCGGCGCGGATCGGCGTGGCCGCGAGCGTCGTCTGACCTGAACCGGATATGACGTGGCCGCCGGGCCACGCGCACCTGTTCGATCGTCGGGTGCGTGGTGCCGGGCCGCAGGCTAGGAGATGCGGCGACGTTTGGCGTCGCGCCTGGCGGCGAGCTCGTCGCCCTCGTCGGGGGCCGTGCCGAACTCGACGAGGCTCGACTCGACCTCGTGCAGAACCTTGCCCACCGCGATGCCAAACACACCTTGCCCGCGCCCGACGAGGTCGATGACCTCGTCGTCGGAGGTGCACAGGTACACGCTGGCGCCGTCGCTCATAAGGGTGGTCTGGGCGAGATCGCGCACGCCGGCCTCCCGCAGCTGGTCGACCGCCGTGCGGATCTGTTGCAGCGAGATGCCGGTGTCGAGCAGGCGCTTCACGAGCTTCAAGACGAGGATGTCGCGGAACCCGTACCGGCGTTGCGAGCCGCTGCCCGTGGCCTCTCGCACGGTCGGCTCCACGAGGCCGGTGCGCGCCCAATAGTCGAGCTGACGGTAGCTGATGCCCGCCGCCCGCGCGGCGATCGCGCCGCGGTAGCCGCCCGCCTCGCGGATCTCGGGGAGCCCGTCGGTGAACAGCAGGCCGGAGTCGAAGCGTGGGCCGTCGATCCTGAGCTCACCCATGTATGCCTTCGCCTCTCGTCGCGCCCGTGACACCGACGCGAAAACGTCGCCAGGGCCACGCTACCGGTGCCCGGCCGGCGCGGCAACGATATCGGGCGTGAGCGCCCGGCGTGTTGCGGCTGCACACCTCAGAAGCCCCGATCGTTCAGCCCTCGACGAACCATGCCGGAGCGGATCACGTCGAGGTTGCGGGCGATGTCTTTCGCAAGCTCGGCGGCGCGCTCTTTACTCGAGGAGCCGGGGTGGCGTGAGACCGGCAGGAGGGCGCTTTCGATGAGACTGACCTCCCGTTCCCAGGCGCCTCGGAAGGTGCGCAGGTGCCGCGGCTCGATGCCGCTTCGCCACAACGCCACCAAGGCGGTCAAGATGCGCAGCGCCCCCTCGTCGTAGGTCTGGGCGGGGGAAATCAGCGAGGCAGAGACGGCCTCGCTGAAAAGGGCGGCCGAAGCCCCGGTACGGGCGAGGAGGGCCGCCTTGGTGAGGCGCTGCCCGGAGTCGAGGATCGATGCGGCGCCGACCGCGCCCGGAAGCCTCGGGGCGCGGCCCGCGTCAAGGTCGTCGAGGTAGCGGTGGATGACCCGCAACGGCAGGTAGCGCTCGCGCTGCATCGTCAGCACCAGCCGGAGTCTCTCGACGTCGGCAGACGAGAACTTGCGATACCCGGCCCTCGTGCGAGACGGCGAGACGAGGCCTTGTTCTTCGAGGAAACGCAGCTTCGACGGTGTGAGGTCGGGGAACTCCGGGGAGAGCTTGGCGAGCACCTGGCCGATGCCCAGCAGGCTGGCCGCCGCGGCGTTCTGACGTGCCACCGGCTATTCCGTCGCGGCTGCGCCGGCCCTCGACGCATAGAACGTGAGGCGATACTTGCCGATCTGCACCTCGGCGCCGTCGGCGATCGTGGCGCTCTCGATGCGTACCCCGTTGTAATAGGTGCCGTTCAAGGACCCGAGATCGTGAACGGTGAACGCGTCGCCTTCGCGCCGGAACTCGGCGTGTCGGCGCGAGACCGTCACGTCGTCGAGGAAGATGTCGGCGTGCGGATGCCGGCCGACCGACGTCGTGTCGGAATCGAGGAGGAAGCGCGACCCGATACCCTGGCCGCGCCGCACGATGAGCAGGGCGGAGCCTGCCGGCAGCGCGTTGACCGCCGTCTGCTCCTCCGCGCTGACGACGCCGTCCAGTGCGCTCAGTGCGGCCCGGAACTCGACGCCGAAACGCGCCGTGACCTCGGCATCGCTCGGGCGCCCTTGCGCGGGTTGGGACTGCCCGTCGGGTGTGCTCACGTCCTGGACCTCCTTGTCCTCCAAGATTATCCGATCCTCCCCGCGCCGCGCCCACTCTCCCCAGGCCGTTCGTCGGGCGGACGTCGGTGGCACGCGGTAGCGTCGGAACATGTCGTGCATCCGGTTCAACACCCCTGCCCAACGTCAGGCGATGCGCGATCATGCGCCCGCCCGGTCGGCGGGCCGGGCGGCGCATCCGATGCCGCCGGTCACCGAGAGCAAGATCCGCCGGTTGCGGCTTCTGGCGGCCGACAAGAATCCGAAGATCCGCGAATCGGTGGCCAGCAGTCGTAACGCCCCACAAGACCTCCTGGCCAGGCTCGCCGAAGACCCCGACGAGGGGGTGCGTGGCTGTGTCGCACGCAACGAGACGACCTCGTGCGACCTTCTGCGCGCCCTCGCCGGTGACCGCTCGCAGACGGTGCGCGGTTGGGTCGCCGTCAACTATTTCGTGCCGGCCGACGTCATGGCGACCCTGGCGCACGATGGGAGCGCGACGGTGCGCGGCCTCGTCGCGTGGAAGGATCGGCTGGCCAGGCAGGCCGCCTCGACCGGCGCATAGCGTGACCGGTTGGGTCACCGACTCGACGGTCACCGGCTCGACCAGCCGCCGCGTACGGCCGACCGGAACCCGATAGCGCAGGTACGCCAGCGCCACAGCCAGGATGCCCGGGCGTGCAACACGGCCATGAACGGCCGATGATGTCGCCACTCGCGCAGGAACAACGCGATGATCACGGCGTCCAGCACGCTCAACAGCAGTACCCCGGTCGTGTAGTGCAAGGCGAGGTCGATGATCTGCACGACCAACAGAGCAGACAGCACGCCGACGGCCCAGGGGTAGGCGCGTTTCGACCCGCGGACGAGCGCGATGACCATCGGCAGTTTCACCCCGCCGTGCACGACGAGATAGATCGCACCCACGAGCATCCCGGCAGAGCCGATGCGGGCAGCCTCGTGCAGATACAGGTTCGCGAGGAAATCGTGCGGGTCTTCGACCAGCTCCCCCGCCGTGACCGCCTGCACGATATGCAGGAGCTGCACGTGGCTGATGAACAGCAGGGGGATGCCTACGGCCAGCTCCAGAATGGCGTCCAGCCCCTTGAACACCACACCGATCAGGTACAGCCAGTCCATCACCAGGCCGCGTACGGCCGATGACACCCGTCGACGCATGCTGTGAGTCTGACGGCACCGGTCAAAGAATCCTCTCAGCATGCCGCCGGCCCGCTTCGGGCGCTGCGGCGGTCAGACCGGAACCAGCTCCAGGCCCTGCTGCAGGCGGGTACGCACCTCCATGAGGTCGGCGGTGGCAACCGTGCCACGGTCGGCCGCGACGCCGATCGTGCCGCGCAGCACGCCGGGCAGGGCTGACCGGGCGACGAGGCACGAGCCGGCGAGCCGGCCGCGGCGCACCGTGTCGATGATGTCGTCGACGTCGTCGTCGGGAACGACCACGATCGAGGCCGTGAAACGCACGCCGAGGCCGTGGGCAACCTTGCGCGCGTTATAGGCGAGGTCGGCCAGCGGGGTCTCTTTGTGTGCGAGGGCGTCGCCGGTCACCTCGGCGCGGGTGAGGGCGACACGGCAGCCCCAGTCGGCCGAATGTATGGCGAACAGCCCGGCCGGGCCGAGCACGACGTGATCGATCTGGTAGTCGTCGTCCCAGCCGGCGACCGCGTTCCACACCGTGAACCCGATGCCGAGTGCGGCCAGCTGACGTGCCGTCTCCTCCTCTGCCATGGCCTTCGCCAACTCCTGCCGGATCTCCGGCGGGGCGGAGCGCACGAACGACACGTCGTACGGGTCTTCGACGTGGCTGCCGCGCCCGGCCCACTCCTCGATCAGAGTCAGGAACCGTTCCCGGGCGCGGGCGCCCGGGAAACCGTAGGTCTTCGCGAGCGGCGAGCCGGCGCGGCCGCCCGGCCGGGCCCGCCACGAGGCGCTGTGGTGCGGCCCGGAGGAGCTGGTCGTCGGGCCGTCGTTCCCCGGCCGGCCGGCCGGCCACGATGACCCGGCAGAGAAGGGCTCGCCCGCTGCCTCGCTCCCCGGCCCGCTGCCGCGGTCGTAGGCGGCCCGCCTGGCCGGGTCGCCGACCCGCTGCCACGCGTCTTGCACGGCCTGGAAGCGCTCCGCATCTCCCCCCATGTCGGGGTGGGAGAGGCGGAGCATGCGGCGATAGGCCCTTCGCAGGTCATCCTGGCTCGCAGTGGCGGGCACCCCGAGAATCTCGTACGGGGTCGGTGTCGCCGGGCTCTGCGCCATGTGCCTGCCTTTCGCGTTCCACTCCGAAGGGCCCGTCCTTCGGACGGCGCACAGTTTACCGTCGCGACCCCACGGCTCCCTGTGACGGGGTCGTCAGTACACGTCGCGCCGGTAGCGCCGCTCGGCGCGCAGGCGGGCGAAGAGGGCCGCGCCGGCCTCGCGGCCCAGGTTGTCGGCAAGGATCGCGGTGAGCGTCTTTTCGACGTCGCCGGCCATCTGCCGCGCGTCGCCGCACACGTACAGGTATGCTCCGTCCTGAAGCCATCGGGTGAGCTCCGTTCCGTGTTCGCGCATGCGGGTTTGCACGTGTTCTTGGGAAGCCGTGTGGCGGCGCCCGGCGGTGTCGCGGGAGAAGGCCGTGTCGATCCTCGTGAGCTGCCCGCGGGCGGCGAAGCCCTCCCAGTCGTCTCGGTAGAGAAAGTCGGTCGACTCGTTCCGGTCGCCGAAGAACAGCCATGACGGGCCGGTCGCCGAGCGCAGGGTGCGCTCTTCCAGGAATGCGCGGAACGGCGCGACGCCGACCCCGGGGCCGATCATGACGATCGGGGCATCGTCGTCGGGCAGGTGGAACGCACGGTTCGGCAGCGGGTAGACCTGCACCCTCTCGCCGGGCGGCAGGCGGTCGGCGAGGAATCCGCTGGCCACCCCGGAGCGCATGCTCCGGCCCTTCGGCAGCCGCTTGGTCGTGACGGCCAGGTGCGCCGATCCGGGGTGGGCGAGCATGCTGGAGGACACCGAGTAGGCACGGTAGCGCAGCGGCCCCATCAGTTCGCGAAGCCGGGCCCGCGGGATCGGTGCCGGGAGTTGTTCGAGAGCGTCGGCGACGCTGTGCCTTCGCGTCCAGGCCTCGACTCCGGCGCGGTCTCCGGCGACCACGAGGGAACCCAGGGGGCTGTAGGGTGCCCGCTGGGCAATCTCGGCCAGGAGCCCGGCGGAGGGGAAGTGCAGTTCCCACTGTTCTCGCGCGAGACGGCGCAGCTGGTGCCCGCCACCCGGCCACCAGCCGGAAAGGCGCGCGGCGCGGAGGAAATGCTCGACCGCGTACGGGTCGTTCTGAGCGATGACGGCCAGAGAATCACCGGGCTGCACTGTGATGCCGCTCTGCCCCAGGTCGAGCTCGTAGTGCAGCACCTCTTTGCTGCTGCTCGCACCCGTCAACGGCACCACGCGGGTCAGTCGGGCGGGGTACGGATGGTGCCTGTCCCACGAGGGGGAGGCCGGTTCCCGCACTGCGCCGGCCGGCTGCGTTATGGCGGCCGGCGTCGTCGTCGCGAGCTCCGGGCCGCAGGCGTCGTCTCTTAGAGGGGGCAGCGGTGCGGCGGTCTCTGGTGGCCGGCCGTCAGGGTGCGCCGCGACGGCACCTTCATCGGCGGTCGGCCCGCCCCCACCCACGCCACCGCCCGGGGTGAGGGACCTCAGCTGATGGGCCCGGGCCGCGATCCAGGCCTGCGCACGCTCGTCGTAGTCCACGTCGCAGTCGACTCGGTCGACCAGCCTCGTCCCCCCGAGCTCGGCGAGGCGTTCGTCGATAAGCACACCGGCCTGGCAGAAGTATGTGTACGAGCTGTCGCCGAGAGCGAGGACCGCGTAGCGCAGCCCCGTGCAGGCCGGCACGTCGGGCTCGTTCAGTCGGTCCCAGAACTCTTCCGCGTCGTAAGGCATGTCGCCCTCGCCGTAGGTGGAGACGACGACGAGAGCCGTGCCTAGCGAACGGAGCCGGTCGATGGGCTGGTTGTCGAGTTCCGTGGTCGTGGAGGCGACGCCCTGCCCCGCCAACGCCCGGGCGAGGTCGGTGGCGAGATCTTCGGCGTCGCCCGACTCCGTGCCGTACAAGATGTGCACCTCTGCCTGCGGGGGTGCACTCATCGGATGTCCGGCCTGATCCTCGCCACGACATCGATTTTACCGGAACGTATTCGTAAAAAAGAGGATCGGGCTTCGCGGATGCCCGGTGACGGGGATCGCGCGGCCTCCCGCGCGGGGATCACGCGGGGTCGATGAGGTGCGGGGAGTCGCCTCTCACGGGGGCGACGCGGTGGAAGCGCAGGCCTCACGTGACCGGGGTGGCGGCATCGACTGCCGCCGCCACGAACGCGGCGTCGCCCGCCGTGCGCGGGTCGACCCATGCGGCCACGAGGTCGTCGGGCAGGGTGACGGGTGCGCGGTCGTGGAGGCGCCGTATGTCGCCGACGGCGGCACGGGTCAAGATCGTCGTGGTGAGGTGCCAGCGGCCGGGGTCATCCCGCGGGCGCGCGGGATCCGCCCACCAGGAGTACAGCCCGGCGAAGTAGAGCAGGCCCTCTGCCGGGTGAATGTAATAGGGCTCCGCCCGTGTGTCGCCGGCGTGGCGCCACTCGTAGTAGCCGCTGGCGGGGATGACCGCGCGCCGGCTGCGCACGAGGCCGCGGAAGGTCGGGCGGCGGGTGACG
>DASTNL010000172.1:0-4798 GCA_035720905.1 Microbacteriaceae bacterium | reverse complement strand
GCGCTCGACCACACCCACCGACGCCCCTCGTCTGGTTCGCACTCACCGACCATCCCCCGACCCGCATCGGCCCCGCCGCGACGTCAACAACGGCGACCGCACCGGCGACACGCGGCGCGGCCCACGCCGCTCAGGCGGCGGTCGGCGGCTGGCGGCTGGACACCACGCGCGCCGAATACACCACCCGCTTCGACGCCGTGCGCGCCGCGATCGCAGCCGGCGAAACCTACCAATGCAACCTCTCCGCCCGCATGACGGGCCTCGCCTGCGACACGACGCCGGAGGCCTTGTTCGGCTACTACCGCAGCCTTCTGCGCAACCAGGGCGGCGACAACGGGGCGTGGCTGGTGACCGACCGGTTCGCCGTGGCGAGCGCCAGCCCGGAGAGCTTTTTCGAATGGCGTGGCGACGAGATCCGCTGCACGCCGATGAAGGGCACGAGCCCGCGCGGGCCCGATTCGGCCTCCGACGAGGTTCTGCGTCGCGCGCTGCTCGCTAGCGCCAAAGATCGCGCCGAGAACGTGATGATCGTCGACCTCATGCGCAACGACCTCTCCCGGATCGCCGCGCCTGGCAGCGTGCAGGTGCCGGCCCTCTTAGCCTGCGAGAGATACGCGACGCTCTGGCAGCTGACCTCGACCATCACCGCCCGGATCGAGCGGGAGGCAAGCCTCGCCGGGATCCTCGCGGCCCTGTTTCCCTGCGGCTCGGTGACCGGCGCCCCCAAGGCGCGCACGATGGAGCTCATCGCGCAGCTCGAGACGAGCCCGCGCGGCCTCTACTGCGGCGCGATCGGCTGGCTGGCGCCGCCGGGCCACGCGGTGCGGGCGCGGTTCAACGTGGCGATCCGCACGGTCGTCGTCGACCGCACCACCGGCCGGGCCGAATACGGCGTGGGCGGCGGCATCACCTGGGGATCGAGTGCGGAAGGCGAGTTCGCCGAGATCCTCGCCAAGACCGCAGTGCTGCGTGACCCGCCGGAAGAAGACTTCTCGCTGATCGAGACGCTGCGGGAGCACGACGGCCGGCCGGTGCACCTGACGGAGCATCTCGCCCGGCTGCGCGCCTCGGCACACTACTTCGGATTTCCCCTGGAAGAAGACGAGATTCGCGCCCGCCTGGCGGCGGCAACGGCGCCCGGCAACCCTGACGACCCCGACAATCCCGGCGACCCCGGCAACCCCGGCAACCCTCCCCGCCGCGACGGCAGAGGCGGCCTGCACGGCGATCGGCGCCTGCGCATCGCCCTCGACCGGCACGGCCGCTGCACGATCACGGTCGGCGCCGCGCCGAAAAGGGCGAGCCGGCCGCGCACCCTCGCGATCGACACGCCCCGTATCGACCCCAGATCCCGCTGGCTGCGCCACAAGACCACTCTTCGTGCGGTCTACGCCGCGGCCAGAGAGCGCCACCCGGAGGCCGACGACACCGTGCTCGTCAACACGAACGGGAACATCACGGAAACGAGCATCGCGAACATCGTCGTTCGCCTGGCCGGGCTGTGGTTCACGCCCCCGGTCGCCGACGGCTGCCTGCCCGGCGTCGGGCGGGGCAGGCTCATCGCCGACGGCATCGTGCAGGAGCGCTCCCTGAGCATCGCCGACCTACGCCGGGCCGACGCGATCGCCGTCGTCAGCTCGCTGCGCGGCTGGCTGCCCGCCGTGCTCGCCGACCCTTCAGGCGAATTCGACGCTCAACTCCACCTCGACCGGTGAGCCGAGCGGCAGTTCGGCCACGCCCACCGACGAGCGGGCGTGCCGGCCGCGCTCCCCGAAGATCTCGCCGACCAGCGTCGAGGCGCCGTCGACGACCGTGGACTGGCCGGCGAACCCGGCGGCCGAGGCGACGAATCCGGTGACCTTCACCACGCGGACGACACGGTCGAGCGACCCGATGACCGACTGCACCGCGGCAAGCGCGTTGAGCGCCGCCTGCCGCGCGTACCCGCGCGCCGCCTCGGGCGAGACGAGACCCTCGCCCTCGCCGACCTTGCCCGCTTCGGGCAGCACACCGCCCACGAACGGCAGCTGGCCGGAGGTGTGCACCACCTGACCGCTGACGACCGCCGGCACGTATGCCGCGACCGGCGCCGGCACATGCGGCAGCGTGATTCCGAGTTCCCTCAAACGTTCCGAAGCCGATGCCATCTGCCGTCCTCTCTCTCTTGAGAGCGCCCGCCGGCCGCGTCACGCAGCCCGGCACACCTCTCAGCCACTTCCTTCTGGCGCCGTCACTCGCCGCCTAGGTGCCGGCGGGTGGCGGCTCCGCCTCAGGCGGCCTGCACAACCGGGGCCTTCACCGCCCGCCCCCTCTTATTCTTTCGGTTCTCCGCCGACGGGAGAAATCCCCGTACCCTAGGTTGCATGCCCGCCGACAAACGCTCCCTCACCGGGGCTCTGGGCGCTCTTTTCGGCTTCGTCTGTCTGAGCGCCATCGCGGGCCTCATCGTCACCGCCGCCGTGACGCCCGCCGTCGCCGTGACCGGTGTCGCGACGAACAACACGATCAGCGCGTTCGATCAGCTGCCCGAGTCGCTGAAGCTCGACCAGCTCTCCCAGGTGACGAAGATCTACGCGCATGACGGCAACGCCGAGCGCGAGATCGCCTCGTTCTACGTGCAAAACCGTGTCGAGGTCGGGTGGAACGATATCTCGCAGTATGTGAAAGACGCCGCTACCTCGGGCGAAGACCCGGAGTTCTATCATCACGGCGCGATCAGCGTGAAGGGCACGATGCGGGCGGCCGTGTCGACCTTCTTGCATCACGACACCCAAGGCGGCTCGACGATCACGCAGCAGTATGTGAAGAACGTGCTCATTCAAGAGTGCGAGGCCGACAACGCCGACAACACCGCCAAGCTCGCCGCCTGCTATCAGAATGCGACCCGGCAGACGATCAGCCGCAAGATCCAAGAGATGAAATACGCGATCGGCCTGGAGAAGAAATACACCAAGCGGCAGATTCTGCTCGGCTACCTGAACATCAATGGATTCGGCGGCCAGGTGTACGGCATCCAATCGGCCGCGGAATATTACTTCGGCGTGAGCGCGAAAGACCTGTCGCTGCCGCAAGCCGCCAGCCTCGTGGCCATCGTGCAGAACCCCGACTACAACCGGCTCGACCGGCCGAAGAACGACAAGATCAACGGGGCCGACAACGGCTACCAGAAGAACAAGGCGCGGCGCGACTACATTTTGGCGCAGATGCTGAAGTACAACAAGATCACGCAGGCACAGTATGAGAAGGCGGTGCAAACCCCCGTCAAGCCGAAGATCACGCCGCAGTCGAACGGCTGCATGGCGGCGAACGCCTACGACGCGGGCGCCTTCTGCAACTACATCGAGAACCTCATCAAGAACGACCCGGCGTTCGGGGCGACGTCGGCGGCACGCTTCGCGAACCTCCGCCGCGGCGGCTACAAGATCTATACGACCCTCGACCTCGGCCTGCAGAAGAAGGCCCAGGAGACGCTGAGCGGCTACGTGCCCGCCTACCGCGCCGGCATGGATCTCGGCGCCGCCAGCGTGGGTCTGCAACAGAACACCGGCAACATTCTCTACATGGTGCAGAACCGTTCGTTCAACGACACCCCCAGCGCCGCGAAACACCACCAGACGTCGCTGAACTACGCCGTCGACAAGCAGTACGGCGGCTCGCAAGGCTTCCAGACCGGATCGACCTACAAGGCCTTCGACCTCATCGCCTGGTTGGAAGAGGGGCACACCCTGAACACGGTCGTCGACGCCTCACGGCACCTCTACCCGCAATCGATGTTCCACAGCAGTTGCGACACGATCGCCGGCGCCGACTGGAACGTCGGCAACGCGGAAGGCTCCGCCGGCCACATCTCGGTCTTGAACGCGACGAAGTACTCCGTGAACACGGCCTTCGCGCGCATGGCGACGCAGACCGACCTGTGCCAGATCAAGAAGAGCGCCCAGGCGCTCGGCGTGCATCTCGGCGACGGCCAGCCGATCCAATCCGTGAACCCGTCGGCCGTCATCGGCACGCAAGACATCGCTCCGCTCACGATGGCGGTCGCCTACGCCGCCATCGCGAACAACGGCATCGTCTGCACCCCGATCGCCATCGACAAGATCGTCGACGGGTCGGGAGCGAACGTGCCGACGAGCAAGACGACCTGCACGCAGGGCATCGACCCGGCGATCGCCAACGCGGCGGCGTACGCGCTGCAGACCCCGCTGACGCCGGGCGGCACCGCGGCCACCGCGAATCCGCACGACGGGGTGCCGATGCTCGCGAAGACCGGCACGACCGATTACGCGGCGCAGAACTGGTTGATCAGCGCGACGACGAAGACAGCGCAGGCGACCTGGGTGGGCAACGTCGAGGCCGTGGCGTCGTCGGGCGGCACGCCGCACTATGCCGACATGCGTACCGAGTTCTTCCGCGGTATCGACGGCGCGACTCGGGCCGGCAACAACGTCAAGTTCCCGATCGTCAAGGCGATCACGGCGATGCTGAACAAAAGGTTCGGCGGCACGGCGTTCCCGAAGATCGAGGCGAAGTACCTGAACGGTGCACAGACGGCCGTGCCCGACGTCGGAGGCATGACCGCGAGTGCGGCGACGACGGCTCTGGAGAAGGCCGGGTTCACCGTCGCCACGGGCGCCGCCGTTGACGGTGTGCAGCCGGCCGGCACGGTGGAAAAAACCTCGCCTGCCGCCGGCGCGAAGGCGCCGAAAGGCAGCACCGTGACGATCTACGCCTCGAAGGGCAACGAGAAGACGCTGCCCGACGCCGGCCAGGTCATCGGGCAGACCTTGGCGCAGGCGAC
>DASTNL010000171.1:0-10187 GCA_035720905.1 Microbacteriaceae bacterium | reverse complement strand
CGTCACCGGCAACAAGGCCGAGCGCAAGGTCATCTACCGGCACTCCGGCTACCCGGGGGGATTGCGGGCGACCGCTTACGGCGACCTTCTCGAGAAGAACCCCGTGCGGGCTGTCGAGAGGGCCGTGCGCGGCATGCTGCCGAAGAACTCTCTGGGCCGCGCGCAGTTCCGCAAGCTCAAGGTCTACGCCGGCCCCGAGCACCCGCATGCCGCCCAACAGCCCAAGCAATACACCTTCGACCAGGTCGCCCAGTAGGCACCCGCCGGCCACCACACTCAGCACCGTTCACCAGAAAAGGACTCACACCACAGTGGCGAAGATCGCAGACCAGGTCGAGAGTCTCGGAAGCTTCTCGACCGAGACACCGGCAACAGCAGAGACGGCCCAGACCCCGCGGCCCGTCCTCAGCGTCCCCGGGCAGGCGGTGGGTCGGCGCAAGCAGGCCATCGCCCGTGTCCGTCTCGTGCCGGGCACCGGGACCATCACGGTCAACGGCCGCGCGTTCGCGGACTACTTTCCCAACAAGCTTCACCAACAGCTGATCACCGACCCGTTCACGCTCCTCCAGCTGCAAGACAGCTACGACGTCGTCGCGTCGATCACCGGCGGCGGCCCCTCCGGCCAGGCGGGCGCGCTGCGGCTCGGCATCGCGCGGGCGTTGAACGTCATCGACGCCGAGCACAATCGCCCGGGCCTCAAGAAGGCCGGTTTTCTGAGTCGCGACGCCCGCGTCAAGGAACGTAAGAAGGCGGGCTTGAAGAAGGCGCGCAAGGCGCCCCAGTATTCCAAGAGATGATGCACCCTTGGCGGTGACACTCGCGGGCGCAAGGAGGCTGGCATGGCGCGTTTGTTCGGCACCGACGGCGTGCGCGGCCTCGCCAACGGTGGCCTGACCGCCGATCTGGCGCTGCACCTGGCGCAGGCCGCCGCTGCCGTCCTCACCCGGGGTCGCAGCGCCGAGGCCAGGCGGGCGGAGGGACGGCGCCCGCTCGCGGTCGTCGCCCGAGACCCGCGGGTGTCGGGCGAGTTCCTCATCGCGGCGGTTTCCGCCGGGCTTGCAAGTTCCGGCATCGACGTGCTGGATGCCGGGGTCATCCCGACGCCGGCGACCGCGTTCCTCATCGCCGACCGCGGCGCAGACTTCGGCGTCATGATCTCCGCCTCCCACAATCCAGCGCCCGACAACGGCATCAAGATCTTCGCGCGTGGCGGAACCAAGCTGCCCGACGTGGTCGAAGACCGCATCGAGGCGGCGATGGCCGGCCCGAAACTGACCCCCACCGGCGCGGATGTCGGCCGCATCTCACGCTTCGCCGACGCCGAAGACCGCTACGTGTTGCACCTCTTGGCGAGCCTGCCGCACCGGCTCGACGGCGTGCACGTCGTGCTGGACTGTGCCAACGGGGCCGCCTCGGGCGTGTCGCCGGAGGCGTTCCGTGACGCGGGCGCCGCGCTCACGGTCATCGGCGACGACCCCGACGGCATCAACATCAACGACGGCGTCGGCTCGACCCACATCGACCGGCTGCGCGAGGCTGTCGTCGCGGCCGGCGCCGATGTCGGCATCGCACACGACGGCGATGCCGACCGTTGCCTGGCGGTCGACCACGAAGGCCGCGTCGTCGACGGCGATCAGATCATGGCCATCCTCGCCGTGAGCATGGCGGAACGCGGTGAACTCGACAAGAACACACTCGTGACGACCGTGATGAGCAACCTCGGCCTGCGCCTGGCGATGGAGGAGCACGGCATCCGCACTGTGCAGACCAAGGTCGGCGACCGGTACGTGCTGCAAGAGATGGACGAGCACGCCTACGCGTTGGGCGGCGAACAATCCGGCCATGTGATCCTGCGGCACCACGCCACGACGGGTGACGGCCTCTTGACAGGGCTGCACCTGGTCGCCGAGGTCGCCCGCACCGGCAAGAGCCTCGCCTCCCTCGCCGCCGTCATGACCGTCTTCCCGCAGACACTCATCAACGTGCCGGGCGTCGACAAGGCCCGGCTCGACGGCGACGAGGTCATCGCGCACGCGGTGGCGAGTGTCGAGGACGTGCTGGGGGAGAGCGGCCGGGTCCTCTTGCGCCCCTCCGGCACGGAGCCGATGGTGCGCGTCATGGTCGAGGCTGCCGAGCAGGCGGTCGCCGACGAGCACGCGGGCGCGTTGGCCGCCGTCGTGCGGGAGCGCCTCGCCACGGCTTGAGTCAGAGCTTCCGCAGCAGCACCGAGTGCACGCTGTGGTCGCCGCCCTTGCGCAAGACGAGCTTCGCACGGGAGCGCGTGGGGCGGATGTTCTGCATCAGGTTCGGCTCGTTCGTCTCGTGCCAGATCTGCCGGGCACGCTCGCGGGCCTCCGTCTCGGAGAGGTCGGCGTAACGGTGGAAATACGACTGCGGGTTCATGAAGGCACCCCGTTGCAGCTTGAGGAAACGCTCCTCGTACCACCGCTCGATGTCGCGCCTGGGCGCGTCGACGTAGACACTGAAGTCGAAAAGGTCGCTGACGGCCAGCCGGCTGCGGCCGCCGCCGGCCGGCTGCAACACGTTCAGGCCCTCCAGAATCAAGACGTCAGGCTGGTGGACCACGATCTCGCTGTCTGGCACGATGTCGTAGCTGAGATGCGAGTAGAACGGCGCGCGAACCTCGGCGGCGCCCGACTTCACGGCAGTCAGGAACCGCAGCAGCGCACGCCGGTCATACGACTCCGGGAACCCCTTCCTCGGCATCAGACCTCGCCGCTCCAGCTCGGCGTTCGGGAGAAGGAACCCGTCCGTCGTCACGAGCTCCACCCGGGGCGTGTTCTCCCACCTCGCGAGCAGGGTGCGAAGGAGCCGGGAGATCGTCGACTTGCCGACGGCGACGGAGCCCGCGACGCCGATGACGAAGGGGGTCGGGCCGGTGCGCTCGCCGAGGAAGCCCTCCGTCGCGCGATGCAGGTTTTTCGTGGCCGAGACGTAGAGGTTCAGCATGCGGGTCAACGGCAGATACACCCGCTGCACCTCTCGCATGCTGAGCGGGTCGCCGAGGCTGCGCAGCCTGACGAGCTCCGTCTCGGTGAGGGGCAGCACCGCGTTCTCGGCCAGTTCCGCCCAGCGGCTGCGCGCGATCTCCAGGAACGGGCTGATCTGGCCGTGATCTGTCTCGGCGGGGCCGGGATGCGGCCGGACGGGCCGTGCCGGTGCCTGGCCGGAACCGGGACGGGCCGCGGTGTGACACGGCGGAGCCTCTGCCATAGGCGACCAGTTTAGGGCCTCGGGTGCGGGCCGCCGCCCGGCGAGCGCCGCAGAAGCCCTCCGTGCCGTGTCGCGACGCCCGGCCGGGCAGGGCGTGGCCGGTAGGATCGTCGCGTGATCGCGGGTATCGGGGTCGACGTCGTCGACGTTCAGCGTTTCGAACGCGCCGTCAGCCGCACCCCGAGGCTTCTTACCCGCTTGTTCGCCCAGGGCGAACAAGGGCTGCCGGTGCGCTCGCTGGCCGCCCGTTTCGCGGCGAAAGAGGCGCTGGTGAAGGCGCTCGGGGGTGACGCGGGCCTCGGCTGGCCCGATCTGGAGGTCGTCTCCGACCCGGAGGGCAGGCCGGCCTTCGTCTCGCGCGGCCGTCTCGCCGGCGTCCTCGCCGCGCGAGGTGTGCGCCGGGCGCACCTGAGCCTCACCCACGACGCGGGCATCGCCTGCGCCTTCGTCGTGCTCGACGGGAGCGCGTCGTGACGGCGGCCGCCACCCTGCCGCCTCTGCCCGCCGGCGTCTTGCGCCAGGCCGTCACCGACGAGGCGGCGATCGCGAGCAACGTCGCCGCCTTGCGAGGCGTTCTCGACGTGCGGCACCTGATGGTCGTCGTGAAGGCCGACGGCTACGGGCACGGCCTCGTGCCGGCCGCCCGCGCGGCGTTGACGGGTGGCGCCGACTGGCTCGGCGTGGCGGACGTCGACGAGGCACTCACCCTGCGCTCCGCCGGGGTCATGGCGCCCGTGCTCGCCTGGCTGCACGGGCCGGGAAGCGACTTCCCGGCCGCTGCGGCCGCCGGGATCGACCTGGCGCTCTCCTCCCTCGCCCAGCTTGACGCGGCGGCGAAGGCGGCGCGGGCTGCCGCCGGGGGCCGGGCCGGCGTGCAGCTCGCCCTCGACACGGGCCTCAATCGGAACGGCGCTCCGCGTGAGGCGTGGGCGGCGCTTTTTCGCCGGGCTGCCGAGCTCGAGGCGGCCGGCCTCGTGCGGGTGCGGGGCATCCTCAGCCACGTCTCCAACACGTCGGAGGCGGACGACCTCGCCCAACTCGCGCTTTTTCGTGAGGCGGTCGGCCGGGCGCGGGGCGTCGGTCTGCGCCCCGAACTGCTGCACCTCGCGGCCACCGCCGCGGCACTGACCCTGCCGCCGACCAGGCTGACGATGGTCCGCATCGGCATCGCCGCCTACGGCCTCACACCATTCGAAGCGGGCTTCGACGACCTCGGCGCCTCGACTGCCGGGGGCGGGCCGCCGGGCGCCGGCACGGACGACCCGTTCACGAGGCTCGGCCTCACGCCGGCGCTGACCCTGCGCGCGCCGGTCGTGGCGGTGCGGCGCGTGGCCGCCGGCGAGGGCGTCTCGTACGGGTACACCTATCGCACGGCCGGGCCGACGAGCCTCGCGCTCATTCCGCTCGGCTACGCCGACGGTATCCCGCGCAGCGCCTCGAACCGGGGTGTCGTCACGGTCGGCGGCGTGCGTTACCCGCAGGTCGGCCGCATCGCGATGGACCAGTTCATCATCGAGGCGGGGGGCCGCGATCCCGCTGTGCGGGTCGGCGACGAGGCCATCGTCTTCGGCGACCCGGCACGAGGCGCCGTCGGCGTCGGCGAGTGGGCCCGGGCGGCAGGCACGATCGGCTACGAGATCGTCACCCGGTTGGGTCGCCGCGTCGGCCGCACGAGCGTCGGGGGTGCCGCATGAGGGTATTCGGCACGCACACGGTGCCGACCGGAGCCCGCATGGAAAGCCTCGGCGAGGCTCTCGCCGCCCTCCTGCTGCCCGGGGATATCGTGCTTCTCACCGGGCCGCTGGGCGCCGGCAAGACCACGTTGACGCGCGGCATCGGCCGGGGGCTCGGGGTGCGCGGGCCGGTCACGAGCCCCACCTTCGTGCTCGCACGCACGCATCCGAGCCTCAGGGGCGGCCCGCCGCTCGTGCATGTCGACGCCTACCGGCTGAGTGACGCGCTGGAACTCGACGACCTCGACCTCGACTTCGCCCGCTCGGTGACGGTCGTCGAGTGGGGCGCGGGCCTTCTCGACGGCATTGCGGAGTCGTGGCTCGACGTGGTCATCGACCGGCCGACCGGCGGCGTCGCACAGGGGTCGGGCGTGGCGGGCGGGGATGACCTCGCGGACGAGGTCGAGGAGCCGCGCCTCGTCACGGTGCGCGGCCGCGGGCCCCGCTGGCGCCACGCCGCGGCGCCCGGAGGCGACCCGTCCTGACGAGGCGCCGGCGCGGGGGCGCAGGACCTGCGCGCCCGAGGCGTCGGAATAGGCTGGGCGAGTGCTCCTCGCCATCGATACCTCCGCCGGCTCCAGCGTCGCCGTGGTCGACGAGGCCGCCGGCGTCATCGCCGAGTGTGCGACCGAGGACACGATGCGGCATGCCGAGACTATCGGCGCCTTCATCCGCGACTGCCTGGCCGAGGCGCACGCCTCGCCGGCCGGCCTCGACGGCGTCGCCGTCGGCATGGGGCCGGGCCCGTTCACAGGCCTGCGGGTCGGCATCGCCGCCGCCCGGGTCTTCGCCCTCGGTGCCGGGATCCCCGTCTTGCCGGTCGTCAGCCACGATGCGATCGCCTTCGCACGCTACACGGGTGGGGTGACGGGCGACTTCCTCGTCGTCACCGACGCGCGCCGCCGAGAGGCGTACTGGTCCGCCTACCGCGGCGTGCTTGGCGGGCTGCCGCGCCGGGTCGACGGGCCGGGGCTCGCGCGGCCCGACGCTCTGCCGCACCAGGAGCTGCCGCGCCTCGAGGCGCACGCCGTCTCCGCCGGGGCTGTCGGGCTCCTCGCCGAGCGACTGCGTCGGCTCGGCCGCCCGCTCGCCGACGATCAGCCGCTCTACCTGCGTTCGCCCGACGTCACCCCGGCGGCGCGGCGCAAGCGGGTGCGGTGATGACGACCGACTGGTCGCTGCGCCCCGCGGGGCCTCACGACCTCGGCACTCTGGCCCCGCTGGAGAAGCGCATCTTCTCTGGCGACGCCTGGTCAGAGGAGACCTTGGCCGCGGAACTCGGCTCCCCGCACACCCACTACGTGATCGCCTTCGAGGGCGCCTTCCCGGGCGGGCGCGTGCCCGGGCGGCAGGACGTGCCTGCCGGGCGTCGGGAGGCGGCCGGCTACGGCGGGCTCTTCGCGCCGCGCGGCTCGGGCGACGCCGACATCCAGACGCTCGCGGTGCGGCAGGAGTGCCGGGGTCGCGGCCTTGGCCGGCTGCTGCTCCAGGCGCTTCTCGCCGAGGCGTCCCGCCGCCGCGCGGCCCGCGTGTTCCTCGAGGTGCGGGCCGACAATCCCGTCGCCCAGCATCTCTACGAGACGGCAGGCTTCACCCGGCAGGGCATCCGGCGGCACTACTACCAGCCCGACGACGTCGACGCCTTCGTCCTGCGTCTCGAACTGGCCGGGGCCGGGAAGGGAGACGACTGATGGCCGCAAGCGAACCGCTCGTCATCGGAATCGAGAGCTCGTGCGACGAGACGGGCATCGGCATCGTGCGTGGCACGCGCCTGCTCGCCAACACCATCTCCTCCTCGATGGAGCAGCACGCCCGTTACGGCGGAGTCGTGCCCGAGGTTGCGGCCCGCGCCCACCTCGAGGCGCTCGTGCCGGCGCTGCGGCAGGCCGTCGACGAGGCGGGCATCGGCCTTCGCGAGGTCACGGCGATCGCCGTGACGAGCGGTCCCGGGCTCGCCGGCGCCCTCATGGTCGGGGTCGGCGCCGCCAAGGCGCTCGCCGTGGCATTGGGCGTGCCGATCTACGCCGTCAACCATCTCGTCGGCCACGTCGGCGCCGACGTGCTCGATGCCGAGGGCGGCCCGGGGCGCGCGCTCGACGCGCCGACGATCGCGCTGCTCGTCTCGGGCGGGCACACCAGCCTGCTGCACGTTCGCGACCTGGTCGACGACGTCGAGCTGCTCGGCGAGACCCTTGACGACGCGGCCGGCGAGGCGTTCGACAAGGTTGCCCGCATCCTCGGCTTGCCGTACCCGGGCGGCCCGCAGATCGACCGCGTGGCGGTCGACGGCGACCCGAACGCGATCCGGTTTCCCCGCGGCTTGACGAAGCCCAAAGACATGGCGGAGCACCGCTACGACTTCTCGTTCTCCGGTCTGAAGACCGCCGTCGCGCGCTGGGTGGAGGCCCGGGAAGACGCCGGCCTGCCGGTTCCCGTCGCCGACGTGGCGGCGAGTTTCCGCCAGGCGGTCGTCGACGTGCTCGTCACGAAGGCGGTCGACGCCTGCCGGCGCCGCGACGTGCCCCGCCTGCTCCTGGGCGGGGGCGTGGTCGCCAACGCCCGGCTGCGCGAGGAGGCCGCCAGGCGTGCGGCGGAGGCCGGCATCGCGCTGCGCATCCCGGCCCTGTCGCTCTGCACCGACAACGGCGCGATGATCGCCGCGCTCGGCGCGCAGCTGATCATGGCCGGGCACGGCCCGTCGACCCTCGACTTCGGCGCCGACTCGACGTTGCCGGTGACCACGATCCAAGACCTCGGCTGACTGCCGTCTGAGTCCTCGGCCGACCTCAGACGTGTGATTTCCCGCCGTGCCCGCTCTTCTCGGGTGGCGGTGGGGCTTTCTCCTGCTACGCGCGCATGCGGTGTGCGAGCACCGCCAGGTGATCGCCGTCGCGATCGCGAGTGAGGATGAGGGTGGCCTCGTTTGGCCCGTGCAGGCGCAGGGCGCGCCGCAACGCCGCCGGGTCGAGGTCGACGCCGCGCTTCTTGATCTCCAGCGACCCGATGCCGCGGGCACGCAGAGCCTTGGTCAGCTGCCGCACCGAGAACGGCAGCGTCTCCGCGACGCGGAAGCAGTTGGCGAAGGGCGTCGACACCGCGCGGTCGGAGGTGAGGTAGGCGATGTGCGGCGCGAGCATCCTGGCCCCCAGCCGGTCGGCGAGGGGGCCGATCTGCCGTGCGCGGATCACTGCACCGTCGGGCTCGTACAGGTAGTCGCCGAGGGCGGCGCTCGCCACATCCGGCGCGTCGCCCTCCGCCGTCAACTCGTCCGCGCCGTTATCGTGCAACACGAGTGCGGCCCGACGCACGCCCTGCCGGGCCAGCTGCCGCGACCACAACGTCATCTCGACGACCTCGCCGGCCACGCTCACCCATTGCGCCTCCACGTCGTCGGGAATGACGCCGCGTTCGACGCCCGGGCCGAGCTTGACGCCGGCAGGGAGCCGGGCGGCGAGGCCGAGCGCGAAGTCGAGCGGCGGGGAGAACGCCGCCGGGTCACGCAGTCGCCGCGGGTGTCTGCCCGTGGTGCGGCGGGCGGGGTCGAGCCAGACGCCCTCCCTGTCGGAGAGGTCGGCATCTTCCGCGCGGTCGTGCACGACCCGGGCATTCGGGAACGGCGCAAGGTTATAGGCGGCAAGCGCGGCGGTCGCCTCGTCGGCCTCGATCGCCGCGACCTGCAGGCCGAGCCCCGCCAGGGCCAGCGCGTCGGCGCCGATGCCGCAGCCGAGATCCGCCACCCGGCGAAGGCCGGCGGCGTGAAAGCGCCCGGCGTGCAGCGCCGCCACCCGCAGTCGGGTCGCCTGCTGCAGTCCCGCCTCGGTGAAGAGCATGCGACGTGCGAAGGCGCCGAGCTTCGCCTCCGCCTTGGCCCGGAGCCTCGCCTGAGTCAGCACGGCCGCGACCTGCGCGGCGTCGTGGCCGGCCGCGCGCAGCCGCTCCTCGGTGCGCAGGATGTCGAGGCCGCCGTAGGGCGGCAGTTCGTCCAGCATCTTCAGGGCCTCGGGCGAGAGCACCTGAAGTAGCTCGGTTCTCTCCACCCGCGTTACCCTATCGCCCCGGCCCTCCGCGTCATCTGCCGTCCCGGCGGCGCGTTATCGCCTGTCGAGAACGCGTCTACCGCTCCGGGCGCCTTGCGCACATGCTGTGGTCACGACGATAACGGCGTAACGGCGTCTCGTTCGGAGTGCCCCGAGACAAGGAGGGCTCCGGGAGGGCGCGGGGGTACGGAGGCATGCGATGAAGGCACTGCGGCTGCACGCTTACGGGGAGTCCCCGGTCATCGAGCAGGTGGCGGAGCCCACGGTCGTCGGGCCGTGGGACGTCATCGTGCAGGTGGGTGCCGCGGGCCTGTGCCGCACCGACCTGCACATCATCGAAGGGCAGTGGGATCCGATCCAGCACCCCGTGCTGCCGTACGTGCTCGGGCACGAGAATGCCGGCTGGGTGCGCGAGGTCGGCAGCGCCGTGACGAACGTCGCCGTCGGCGACGCCGTGATCATGCATCCCATCACCAGCTGCGGCCTGTGCCCCGCCTGCCGGGTCGGTGACGACTCGCACTGCGCCCACTCCACGTTCCCCGGCATCAACGCCGACGGCGGCATGGCCGAGTTCCTCCGCACCAACGCACGTGCGGTCGTAAGGCTGGGGTCGGGCCTCCAGCCGGCGGACGTGGCGGCGTTGGCGGATGCCGGGCTCACGGCTTACCACGCGGTGCGGAAGGCCGCGAGCCTGCTCTTCCCCGGCACCCATGCCGTCGTGATCGGCGCGGGCGGTCTCGGCCACATCGGCATTCAGGTGTTGGCAGCGATCACCGCAGCCCAGATCACGGTCATCGACCGGTCGGAAGAGGCTTTGGAGCTGGCCGGCCAGATCGGCGCGGACCACACGATCCTGGCCGGCGACGACGAGGACCTCCGGCGCCACGTGCGTGAGATCACCGGGGGCGGCGCCGACGTGGTCTTCGACTTCGTCGGCGAACGCGGCACGGAGCTTCTGGCGCCGCGGCTCCTTCGCGACGGCGGGTTCCAGTATGTGATCGGCTATGGCGGCGCGGTGCATATTCCGACGATCGACATCATCTCCCGTGAGATCAGCGTGATCGGCAACCTGGTGGGCACCTATCGCGATCTTGTGGAGCTCATGACGCTCACCGAGCAGCACAAGGTCACGCTGCACACCCGGCGTTACGCCCTCGACGACGCGTTGCAGGCGATCGACGAC
>DASTNL010000170.1:0-3154 GCA_035720905.1 Microbacteriaceae bacterium | reverse complement strand
GGGGCGTCTGCCCCACACCCCTTCTCCCGTTGCTCGCACGATATACCGTACCGGGGTATCGTTTCCCTCATGAGCGCGATGGCGGAGGCGGCCCGAGCGGCCGAAGAGGCGGCCCCGGCCGCCCACGCGGATGACGTCGGGCCCGAGCACGCTTTCGCCGGCGAGGGAGGCGCGCCCTTCGACGCAGAGTCGAGCGAGGCGCTGCCGGCCGCTGAGGCCGGCGTCAGCCGGCCGCCGTATGGCTACGCCAAAGACAAGGCGGCCTACTTGCGCAGACTGCGGCGCATCGAGGGGCAGGTGCGCGGGGTCTCGCGCATGCTCGACGAAGACCATTACTGCATCGACATCTTGACGCAGATCTCCGCCATCACTTCCGCGTTGCACGCCGTCGGCGTGGGCCTTTTAGAGGAGCACATCGGGCATTGCGTCCTCGATGCTGCCAAGGTCTCGGCCGAGGCCGGGCGGGCCAAGGTTGAGGAAGCCTCGGCCGCCGTCGCCCGGCTGGTGCGCAGCTGACGGGAACGACCGGCGACGAGAGAGGACGAAGTCGATGCTGCAACGCACGCACATGCAGGCCGGGCCAGAAACCGCCGACGGGGGGTTACGCGTTCTCGACCTCGACATCACGGGCATGACCTGCGCCTCGTGCGCGGCCCGTATCGAGCGAAGCCTCGGCAAGCTTGACGGCGTCGATGCCTCGGTCAACCTGATCTTCGAACGCGCCCATGTGACCCTGCCCGAGGCGACGACGGACGACGAGATCATCGCGGCCGTGCAAGGCAGTGGCTACGGTGCCTCGGTGCGCCATCTCGACCCCGTCTCCGACCCGCGGGGGCTGCGCCGCCGCCTCCTCGTCTCGGCGATCTTGGCGTGCCCGGTGGTGGGCATCTCGATGATCATGCCGTGGCAGTTCATGGGATGGCAGTGGCTCGTCGCGGCCCTCGCGTTGCCGATCGTCATCTGGGGCGCCTGGCCGTTCCATGCGGCCGCAGTGCGGGCGGCCCGCCACCGCGGTTCCACGATGGACACGCTCGTCTCTCTCGGCGTGGCGGCCGCCACCCTGTGGTCTTTGTGGAGCCTCGCCGCCGCGGTATGGGGCGGATACCCGCAGATGCCCGGGCACGTCTACTTCGAGGTCTCGGCGACCGTCACCGTATTCCTTCTCGCCGGCCGCGTGGCCGAGGCCGCGTCGCGGCGCCGCGCGAGTTCCGCGCTGCACGCACTCGTGGCGCTCGGCGCCAAGGAGGCGACCGTCTTGCGGGTGGACGGCGACGGGCGAGAGAGCGAAGAGGAACGCGACGTCGCGGCACTCGTCGTGGGAGACCTCTTCGTCGTTCACCCCGGTGAGCGGATCGCCACGGACGGCGTCATCGAACGCGGGCACTCCGCGGTCGACGAGTCGATGCTGACAGGTGAGCCGGTTCCTCTCGAGGTCGGCCCGGGCGACGCGGTCACCGGCGCGACGGTGAACGCCTCGGGACGGCTCGTCGTGCGGGTGACCCGGGTGGGAGAGCATACGACGCTGGCGCAGATCGCCGACCTCGTCGAGCGGGCGCAGACCGGTAAGGCGCCCGTGCAGCGTCTCGCCGATCGCGTCTCGGCGGTCTTCGTGCCCGTCGTCGTCCTCATCGCCGCCGCCACCCTGGTCGGCTGGCTGCTGGCGACGGGTGACGCCTCGGCCGCGCTGACCGCGGCCGTCGCGGTGCTCGTCATCGCCTGCCCCTGTGCCTTGGGGCTGGCGACACCGACCGCGATCGCCGTCGGGACGGGGCGCGGCTCACAGCTCGGCATCGTCATCCGCGGGCCCGAGATCCTGGAGAGCACTCGTCGCATCGACACGGTCTTGATCGACAAGACGGGAACCGTGACCGAAGGCGTGCTCTCCGTCGCCTCGACAGACCTCGACGAGGAGACGCTCGCGCTCACTGCCGCGGCCGAGTCGGGCAGCGAGCACCCGGTGGGGCGGGCGATCGTGGCGCACGTCGGCGGGCCGCTGGCCGCGCCGGAGAGGTTCCGGAGCCACCCGGGCGGCGGCGTGGAGGCGCGCGTCGCCGGGCGGGCCGTGCTGGTCGGCCGGCCCTCGTGGATCGCCGAACGACTCGGCGTGGCTGTGGCCTCGCCCGATGCCGGCGGGCCGGTCGGCACCGAGGTGGCCGTGGCCGTAGACGGGGTGCTCGCCGGACATGTCGTCTTGACCGACCGCATCAAGGCGGGCTCGGCCGAGGCCGTGCGTGCCTTGCACGCCCTCGGGCTTCGCACGGTGCTTCTCACCGGCGACAACGCACGGCAGGCGCGCGAGGTGGCCGACCGGGTCGGCATCGAGCAGGTGCTGGCGGAGTGCCTGCCCGAGGAGAAGGCGCGTGCCATCGCCGAGGCGCAACGGCAGGGTGCGGTGGTCGCCATGGTGGGCGACGGCGTGAACGACGCCGCGGCCCTCGCGACGGCAGACCTGGGGCTCGCGATGGGCACGGGCGCCGACGCGGCCATCGAGGCCGGCGACATCACGCTGATGCGCGGCGACCTGCGGGTGGCGGCGGACGCCGTGCGGCTCTCCAGGCGAACGCTTCGCATCATCAAGCAGAACCTCTTCTGGGCCTTCGCCTACAACGTGGTCGCGATTCCGTTGGCCGCCTTCGGCATCCTGAACCCGATGGTGGCGGGGGCGGCAATGGCCTTCAGCTCGGTCTTCGTCGTCATGAACAGCCTGCGGCTCTATGATTTCTGGCCGGTGCGCGAGGCGTGAGCGGGCTGCGCGGTCGTCGTCGCGTGGTGGAATAATCCCGGCGGGGTCGTGTTGGATGAGGTGTATGCATTTGCATATACCTTGCCGACCGCGACAGGAATGGACGAGACCGTGAACGAAACACCGAGCACCGGGATGCAGTTCGGAATTTTCAGTGTCAGCGACGTGACACGCGACCCGGTGACAGGGGTCACACCGAGCGAGGCCGAGCGAATCCAAGACACCCTCGTCATCGCCCAGCACGCCGAGGAGGTGGGGCTCGATGTCTTCGCCATCGGCGAGCACCACAACCCGCCGTTCTGGTCGTCGTCGCCGACGACGACGCTCGCCTACATCGCGGCGCGCACGAAACGCCTGATCGTCTCCACATCGACGACGCTCATCACGACCAGCGACCCGGTCAAGGTCGCC
>DASTNL010000169.1:0-4863 GCA_035720905.1 Microbacteriaceae bacterium | reverse complement strand
ACGACTCCGCGGCCGGGCTGGGGCTCGACGTGACACGCACCAAGCTCCTCGTGCTCGTCGTCGGCGTGCTGCTCTCGGCGGCCGCGACGGCCGTCGCCGGCCCGGTCGCGTTCGTCGCCTTCCTGGCCGGCGCGATCGCCCGGCGCGCGGGCCGCGGCCGGGCCCCCGTCACGACCGCCGCCCTGGTCGGCGTGCTCATCATGCTCGGCGCGCAGCTCGTCAGCGCGAGCCTGCCCGATAACGTCGCGCTGCCCGTCGGCGTGGTGACGGGCATGCTCGGCGCGCCGTTCCTCCTGATTCTCGTCGTCGCCACACACCGGCGCGGGTGAGGGCTGCGGCACGGCAGGAAACGTGCGGAACAGGCGAAGGGCTCCGGCCGAGTGAAAACGAGTGAAAGAAGGGGTGGCGGGATGACGAAGGCGACAGAGAAGCCGGCGACCGCCGCGCCGACGAGCCGGGCGCGGCCCGCCGGGGCGGCACACGCCACGCTCGAGGCCCGGCAGGTGCGGCTCGGCTACGGCGGCGAGCCCATTATCGACGGCCTCGATCTGGCGGTCATCCCCGGGGCGATCACGGCGATTGTCGGCGCGAACGCAAGCGGCAAGTCGACCCTTCTGCGCGGTCTCGACCGGCTCTTGACGCCGCAGGGCGGCACGGTGCTGCTCGACGGGGCGAACATCGCAGGTCTGCCGCCGCGGCGGGTGGCCAGGCGTGTGGCGATCCTGCCCCAGGCGCCGACGGCGCCCGACGGAATCACGGTCGGCGACCTCGTCGCCCGGGGGCGCTTCCCCCACCAGGGCTGGTTCCGCCGCCGCAGCGCCGACGACGAGCGGGCAGTCGCGGCCGCCCTCGCCGCGACGACGACGCAGGACCTCGCCTGGCGGCCGATGGACGCGCTGTCCGGCGGGCAGCGGCAGCGCGTCTGGCTGGCCATGGCATTGGCGCAGGAGACCGACATCCTGCTGCTCGACGAGCCGACGACCTACCTCGACATCGCCCACCAGGTCGAGCTTCTCGACCTCGTCGCCACCCTCAACGAAGAGCGAGGCTGCACCGTCGTGATGGTGCTGCACGACCTGAACCAGGCGGCACGCTACGCCGACCACCTCGTCGCGATGCGGGGCGGCCAGATCGTCGCCGCGGGGCCGCCGGGCGAGATCGTCACCGAGCAGATGGTGCGTCGCGTGTTCGGCATGGAATGCCGCGTGCTGCGCGACCCGGTGGAAGGCACGCCCGTCATCATCCCCGCCGGTCGGCGCCGCAGGGCCCGGGTGGCGCACGACACCCCGACGGCCCGCGACACCCCGGCGACACACAGCACCCCGGCGGGAGAGAAGCTCCCGGCCGATGAGAAGGCCTTGGCGAAGGAGAACGGATGAGCGATGCACCCACGACGAGCGTCTTCGAGGCACAGGTGGCCCGTGTCCGCCAGATCTCCGACGTCTTCACCCGCGTGACGTTGGCCGGCGAGCAGCTCGCCGGATTCCACCCCTGTGGGCCCCTCGGGCCGCGCGATCTCAGGGTGAAGCTCATCTTCCCCGAGCCCGGCGGCCGCATCCGGGTGCGGCCCGAGGCGACGCGCGGCTGGTTCCCGCGCTGGCGCGCCCTCGACCCGGCGGAGCGCGGGTTGCTACGCACCTATACGGCCCGCGCGATCCGGCACGGCCCGGGCGCCACGCCCGAGGTCGATATCGACTTCGTCATGCACGGCCACGACGACGAATCACGCGGCCCGGGCGCGACGTGGGCAGCGGGCGTGGCCGAGGGCGACGACGTGGTGCTCATCGGGCCGAGCCGCGCCGCCCCACACCCCGAGGGGATCGAATGGCGGCCGCCCGATGCTAGCGCGGCGCACCCGGTGCAGGTGCTCCTCACCGCCGACGAGACGGCCGTGCCGGCAGTCGCCTCGATCCTTCAGACCCTGCCGGCCGGATACCGGGGCCACGCGATCCTCGAGGTGCCGTCTGAGGCCGAGATTCAGCCGATGCCGACCGACTCGAGCGTCGAGACCGTCTGGTTGACGCGCGGCGGCGCCCCGCGCGGCGGCGCGCTTTTCGACGCCGTCCGCAGCCTGCCAGGTTGGTCTCCCCAGGCGGAGAGCCGACAAAGCCTTCCCGAGGCCGCGGCCGCACCCCGAACAGAGGGCCTTATGGGGCATCTTTTCTCGCGCAGCCGCAAGCACCGGCCTGACCCGGCGCGCCGACAAGCCCTCCCCGAAGTGGACATCGACAAGGAGCGGCTGTGGGAGGTCGCGGCGCCCGATTCGGAGTCCCGCCGCCGCTACGCCTGGATCGCGGGCGAGGCGGCGACGGTGCGACGGCTGCGTTCCCACCTCGTGCATGCCTGCGGCATCGACCGGCACGACATGGCATTCATGGGCTATTGGCGACAAGGCATGGCCGAGCCGAACTGACGATCCCCCGCCGGCCGGCCTCAGGGCGGCTCACTGACGCAGCATCTCAACGACTCAACGACTCCGGAACTCGGCGCCTCAGTGACTCGACGCTCCGACGGCCCAGCGGCCCAGCGAATCGGTGCCTCAGCAAATCGACTGCTCAGCGCTTCTCAGCAGCTGGAATGCTCAGCGGTGCCGGGAAGGCTCAGAGGCGGGAGAGGAGCGCCGTGTTTTTCGCCTCGACGCTCGCGGCGAGCGCAGCGGAGTAGTCCGCGAGCGCGGTTGCAAGCTCGGCGTCTGCAGTGGCAAGGATCTTCACGGCCAGAAGCCCGGCGTTCTTCGCGCCGCCGATCGACACGGTCGCGACCGGCACGCCGGAAGGCATCTGCACGATCGAGAGCAGGGAGTCCAGCCCGTCGAGCTTCGCGAGCGGCACCGGCACGCCGATGACGGGCAGGGTGGTGACCGCGGCGAGCATGCCGGGCAGATGCGCGGCGCCTCCCGCGCCGGCGATGACGACGCGGATGCCCCGGCCCGCCGCCTCCCGGCCGAAGCGGAGCATCTTCTCCGGCGTGCGGTGCGCCGAGATCACCTCGACCTGGTGCGGCACCCGAAACTCGCGGAGCACGTCGGAGGCGGCGGACATCACCTTCCAGTCCGAATCGCTGCCCATCACCACGGCGACCCGCGGGCTGGCCGCATTCACGAACGTGGGCACCGCCCCCGCGGCAGGCTCGGCAGAGGCGGTGGCCACGGCGGGCTCCGGTGCGACAGGTTCAGGCATACCCACCATGCTATGGGCGGCGCTCACAAGCCGAGCACGAGGCGGACGCCCGCGGCCACCTGCGTCAGCACGTGAGCCGGCGCGCGTCCGGCCGGGTAAGGCTCAAGAAATTCTCGCCGCACGGGCCCTACCTGAGAGACCACGGCAACGGAATGCTTCGCGAGCCCCGACACCTCTGCGGGAATGAGGACGTTACCCGGAAACTCCGCAAGCCGGGTATTCGACGTGAGCGGCACGACCAACACGGTCTCGATATTCGTCGCCAACAGCCACTCCTCTTGCAGCACGACGGCGGGCCGAACCTTGGCAGGCTCCGAGCCACGCGGACGACCGAAATCGACCCAGACGATGTCGCCCCGCCTAATCACCACTCGACGTTTTCGCGCAGGAGGCGCTCCGACTCGCGCAAGAACAGCCCATCACCGGAGGGCTGCCCGGCACTCTTCAGCGCCGCATTCGCGGCCGCGGTGAGCTCGGAGGCACCCTCCAGCTCGTCCGCGAGCCGCCTCGCCGCCGCCCGATAGAATTCCGACCGGTTCATGCCGTGCTGGCTCGCGACCCGTTCGAAACGCTCGAAATCATGGTCGGAAAGTGAAATTGCGGTCTTCATCCCCGAAGTATAACCTTTTATACCAACACGGGTTCCTTCGATCCGAGCGACGATACCGAGTCGCACCATCTGCTCCCGCCACGACAGGCTCCAACACGTTCGGTCGCCGCGACCCGCGACGAGGCGCCGAGTGAGCCGGCGACGCGGCCGGCGGAATCCGGGAAACCGGCTGGGCCCGGCTCGAGAGCGGCCTGGCCCCCGTGGCGGCCTCGCTCAGGAGAAGAGCGCGGCGGCGGCGCGGGCCTCGGCGAGCACGGTATCGAGGCTGTCACCATAGGCGGTCACGTGCCCGACCTTGCGGCCGGGGCGGGAGGTCTTGTCGTAGCCGTGCATCTTCACCCGCGGATGACGGGCGAACACCTCCGGGTAGCGGCTCGGCAGCGAGCGCCCGGCGGGGCCGCCGAGCACGTTCACCATGACCGTCCACGGCGCGCGCGGGGCCGGGTCTCCCAGCGGCAGATCGAGCACGGCCCGCAGATGCTGCTCGAACTGACCGGTCACCGCCCCGTCGATGCTCCAATGCCCGCTGTTGTGCGGCCGCATCGCCAACTCGTTGACGAGCACTCGGCCGTCGGTCGTCTCGAAGAGCTCCACGGCGAGCATGCCGGTCACACCCAGCTGTTCGGCGACGCCCCGCCCGATGCGGGCGCATTCCCGGGCGACCGGGTCGCTCGTCTCGGGCGCCGGCGCGATCACCTGCGCACACACACCGTCTTGCTGGATCGTCTCGACGACCGGGTAGACGGCGACCCCGCCGGAGGGGCGGCGTGCCACCTGCTGCGAGAGCTCCCGGCGAAAGTCGACCTTCTCTTCGACGAGCAACGAGCCGGTTGAATCATCCTGCGCCAGGGCCGCAAGCCAGTCGTCGGCGTCGTGCCCGCTTGTCACGACGCGCACGCCATGGCCGTCATACCCGCCACGCGCGGTCTTCAGTACGGCGACTCCGCCGTGCGCGCCGAGGAACCGCTCCAGGTCGTCAGCGGAGGCGACCGGTGCCCACGCCGGCACGGGGAAGCCCGATTCACCCAGCCGACGGCGCATCGCCTCTTTGTCTTGCGCGAAGAGGAGCGCCTC
>DASTNL010000168.1:0-2199 GCA_035720905.1 Microbacteriaceae bacterium | reverse complement strand
GCTTCACGGCCGCCGTGCTGAAGAGCGCCGCCTGACAGGGTTCCTCCCCTGCCGGCTGCCGGCCGCCGCCCAGGTTCCACCCTGGGTGTGTTCCCGCGCCGCCCGGCAGGTGTGCGTCGGTTGTCGCCGACGCCCGTGCTTCGTGGCGGTGCCGCCGTGTCGTCGCCCCAGGGCCGTAGAGTCGTGACAACAACGTCGGCCACAGCGACCATGAAGGAGAACCGTCGTGAACCACCGCACTGCCTCGTCCTTCCCCGGTCCCGGCAGGCCTTGGGTCGTCACCTGCCTCTGGCGGCCCGGGGCCGTGCCCGGGGAGCAGGCGCTCATTCGTGTCGTGAGAGCACTCCATGAGTGAGGCGGCGATACCGGGCGTCGAACTCGCCGAACGGATGGGCATCCAGGTCATCGAGCTGTCGGCAGACCACGCCGTGGCGACGATGCCCGTGGAAGGCAACCGTCAGGTTAGCGGTGTCGTGCACGGCGGTGCGTACTGCGTGCTCGCCGAAACGCTCGGCTCACTCGCCGCGGGCGTTCACGCCGGGCCCGGCTGGGTCGCCCTGGGCATCGACATCAACGCGACCCACACGCGGGCGGCCTCATCGGGCATCGTCACCGGCGAATGCACCGCGTTGTTCTTGGGGCGCACGATGACGGTGCACGAGATCGTCGTGACCGACGAGCAAGGCCGACGCCTCTCGACGGCCCGCATCACCAACACGCTGCGGCGACTGCCGGCGGATGCGTGAGCCGGAGTGCTTGGCCGCAGGATACGCACCTGGGACAGCCGGGCGGTGGGGGCCGTTGCATCATGGTGACGGTCGGCCGGATCCCCGTATCCGGCCCCTTCGGCGCGGAGGGTGGATTACCCGAGCGCCGCGCTACCCGTCAAAGAAGAAGGAGTGACCGTGTCCGTTGTGGAAAGTCTCATCGCGTCTCTGGCGGGAGAAGGCGGTGTGCGCGTCGTCGACCTGACGACGCCTCTCTCGGCCGAGACGCCGACTCTGCGCCTGCCCGACCCGTTCGTGAACCTCATCGATTTCAGCCTCGAAGAGGTGAGCGCGTATAACGCTCCGGGCCCGTTCTGGAAGCATCACAACATCCACACCGGCGAGCACATCGGCACCCACGTCGACGCCCCCGTGCATTGGATCACGGGCCGTGACGGCCGTGACGTTTCGCAGATCCCGCCCGAGCGGCTCGTCGGCCCGGCCGTCGTCATCGACAAGACGGCCGAGGTGCGGGCGAACCCGGACTACCTGCTGACGGCCGACGACATCCGTGCCTGGGAGGCCGAGCACGGCGCGATCGCGTCGGGCTCGTGGCTCTTGGTGCATACCGGATGGGCGCAGTATGGCGCCGACCGGGAGCGTTTCTTGAACGCGAACGAGTCTGGCCCGCATTCTCCGGGCATCGAGCCCGCGACTGCCCGATGGATCGCCGAAAAACTGCCGATCTCGGGCCTCGGCGTGGAGACGGTCGGCATCGACGCCGGCCAGGCCGGCGGTTTCGACCCGGCGTTCCCCGCGCACAACGCCCTCTTGGGCCACGACAAATACGGGCTCACCTCGCTGCGTAACCTCGACCTCCTCCCCGCTCGGGGAGCGCTTGTGGTCGTCGCCCCCCTGCCCATCGTCGGCGGCACCGGCAGCCCCGCCCGCGTGTTCGCGCTTGTTGACGAGCGGGCTGCTTGATGTCTGCCCTCACCCCCGCGACGGGCATGATCTCGGTCGCGGAGTTCGTGGGCCGCGGGCTCGTGAAGCTGGGCGCCACGCGATGCTTCGGCGTGGTCGGCTCGGGCAACTTCGAGGTCACGAACGCCGTGAAGCGTGCGGGCGGCACGTTCGTCGCGGCCCGGCACGAGAACGGTGCCGCGATGATGGCCGACGGTTTCGCACGCATGAGCGGCGAGGTCGCGCTGCTCACCGTGCACCAGGGTTGCGGGCTCACCAACGCCGGCACCGGCATCTGCGAGGCGGCCAAGAGTCGTACGCCGCTCATCATCCTGGCCGCCGAATCCCCCGCCTTCCAGGTGAACTCGAACTTCGCGATGGATCAGGCAGGCTTCGCGCGGTCGGTCGGCGCAGCCGCGGAGCGCATCCACGGCCAGGCGAGCGCCGCCCGAGACCTCGTACGCGCCTGGCGCACCGCACGCAACCAGCACCGCACAGTCGTCCTGAACCTGCCGCTCGACGTGCAGGC
>DASTNL010000167.1:0-2676 GCA_035720905.1 Microbacteriaceae bacterium | reverse complement strand
GGGTGCGCGGCGACGCGGGGCCGTGTCGGCGTTGGGTGTCTGGGGGGTGCCGCGTACGATAGGCCATCATGTGCCTTGCGACGGGAGCGCTGCGGCCGATAGGGGTCACGGACGGTGGAGTCCACCCGACGGTGCGGCGGGAGCGGTCGATCGGGCGCAGGCGTGCCGGCAGGCGGCGCGTCGGTGCACGGATCGCGGCGGTGACCGGTTCGGGTGCGGCACAGGCAGGGCAGGCAAGGAGCGCGGGGGCAGTATGCACGCGGTGAGACGACACACGAAGATGACGCATGCGACGACACACGACACGATGACAGAACCTACGACGGACGAAGACCAGGCGGCAGGACACAGGGGGGCGAGGCTCGCCGAGGCGGGACGTCGGCTGGTGGGACGCCCGGCACGGCGGGCACTGTCGCTCGTGGCGGCGGGGGCACTGGCCGCGGCTCTTCTGGTCGCCGGGCAGGTGGCGACGAATCCGGCGCCGGCGCAAGCGCTCTCCGGAAGCAGCTTCAATCCGGGCAACATCATCAGCGATCAGGTCTTCAGCAACAGCGGGTCGATGACCGCCAGCCAGGTGCAATCGTTCCTCAACACGCAGGGAGCCAGTTGCACGACGACCTCCAGCTACACCTGTTTGAAGGACTACCACCAGACGACGACCGCACTGCCCGACGCGAACCAGCATTGCTCGCCGTATCAGGGCGCCTCCAATGAGAGTGCGGCGACGATCATCGTCAAGGTCGCCAAGGCGTGCGACATCAACCCGCAGGTGATCCTCGTCACCCTCCAGAAGGAGGAGGGCCTGGTGACGATGGCGAACAGCGCCGCCAAGCCGAGCGGTGCCGCGGGGCGCTATCAGATCGCGATGGGCTTCGGCTGCCCCGACTCGGCACCCTGCAACACCCAGTACTACGGCTTCTTCAATCAGGTGTTCCAGGCGGCGCGGCAGTTCGACGTGTATCGCACCAACCAGGGCCTCTATGGCTTCCGTGCCGCCGGCCAGACCTACAACGTTCTCTACAGCCCGACCTCGTCCTGCGGCTCCGCCCCGGTGACGATGGCGAACTGGGCGACGGCCGGGCTCTACGACTACACGCCGTATCAACCGAACGCGGCGGCGCTGGCGAACCTCTACGGCGCCGGCAACAGCTGCTCCTCCTACGGGAACCGGAACTTCTGGGTGTACTTCAACCAGTGGTTCGGCTCCACGCAGGTGCAGGAGACGAACGTGAACATGACGGTCACGAACTCGTCGGGCCAGCCCATGTCGGGTGTCGCGGTCGCCTTCTACAAGGCCAGCGCCTCGACGACGACCGTCTCGAAGCCGGCCCTGACCACGACGACCAGCTCGACCGGCACCGCCAGCGCGCTTCTGCAGAAGGGCAGCTACAAGGCGGCGTTCGTCGCCTCCGATGGCACGACGATCTCCGGCGCGCCCGGAATCTCCGACCTGCCCTATATGACGACCTGGGCGGGAGGCACGACGTCGGCGGCCGGGGCCAAGGTCATCACTGCCGGCTCCAGCGCCTCCACGGCGCTGCCGGTGACCGTGGCGACCTGGCAGGCGCCCACGAATTCGCCGTTCAAGGACGTGACGAGCTCGACGCAGTTCTACTCGCAGATCGCGTGGCTCTCCACAGCCGGCATCTCCGAGGGGTACGCGAACGGCACCTACCAGCCGGGCACGACGGTGAAACGCAACGCCATGGCGGCGTTCCTCTACCGGATGGCCGGCTCGCCCGCCTACACGCCGCCGAAGACGTCGCCGTTCAAGGACGTTTCCACGACGAACCAGTTCTATCAACAGATCGCCTGGCTGGCCTCTCAGGGCATCAGCACCGGCTATGCGGACGGCGACTTCAAACCGGACGCGACGGTGGATCGCAATGCGATGGCGGCGTTCCTCTACCGCTTCGCCGGCTCGCCGACCTTCACGGCCCCCACGCAGTCCTCGTTCAAGGACGTGACGCCCACGACGCAGTTCTACGACGAGATCAGCTGGATGGATTCGACCGGCATCTCCCAGGGCTATGCGGACGGCGACTACAAGCCGGACGCCTCGATCAAACGCAATGCGATGGCGGCATTCCTCTACCGCTTCAACAGTCTCGGCCTCTGACAGAGCCGAAGACGCGGTCGATGAGGCGCTGGGTGGCGTGGCCGTCCTCCAGCTCCATGAAGCGGGAGAGGAACGCCCGCCGGGCTTCCTCATGTTCGGCGGCGAGGCGCGGCGCGTCGAGGATGGCGCGCTCCAGGTCGGCCGCAGCCGTGATCTGCGGACCGGGCGTCGTCTCGTCGTAGGGCAGGAACCCCTCCCGGCCGCGGAAGTAGCGCTCCCGGTCGGGCACGAAGAAGATCGCGGGCTTGCCGGTCAAGGCGTAGTCGAACCGCAGCGACGAGTAGTCGAGCACGGCCAGGTCGCTCGCGACGATGAGGTCGTTGATGTCCGGGTAGTCGGTCACGTTCACGACCCGGCCCTCCGCCTGCGTGCCGCTGCGGGCGTTGAACGGGTGGCCGCGCAGCAGGATCACGTAGTCGTCTCCCAGCCGGCGGGCGAGCCTGCCGAGGTCGACGAAATCGATCATCTCGGCGCGGGTGTCGTCGGCGGAGACGTAGTCGCGGAACGTGGGCGCGTAGAGCAGGGCCTGCTGGCCGGGCCGGATCCCCAGCCGCCGC
>DASTNL010000166.1:0-2102 GCA_035720905.1 Microbacteriaceae bacterium | reverse complement strand
CGTGCCGGAGGCCCAGATGACGACCGCTGCGGCCATGCTGACGACGAGGATCCCGCCGCGGTACGTCACCGCCCGGTCGTCGGGCAGAACGAACACTGCGGTGACGACTGCGGCGAGGCAGGCGAGACCGGCCGCGGGCAGCCAGCGGGTGGCGGCGGAAGGCGGCCGGGTCTGGCCGCCCCGGCCTGCCGCGCGGGCCCCGGCCAGCCACAATGCGAGGGCCGCGCCGACCGCGAGCCCGAAGCTGTGCGTGTCGGTGCCGTAGTAGACGCGGCTGGCGTCTCGGCCGGCGCGGAAGAGGAGCGCCATCTCCGTGGCCGACGAGAGGGCGAGGACGGCCATCACAGCCACGCGGGCGCCGCTGGGGCGCAACCTCAAGAGCAGGAGCAACGCAAGAGGCCAGATGAGATAGAACTGTTCCTCCACGGCGAGTGACCAGAAGTTGCGGAACAGGTCGGGAGTGCTTGCCGAGAAATAGCTCTGCCCCGTGAAGGCGGCGATCCAGTTGCTGCTGAACGTCGTCGCGCCGAGGACCTGCCTGCCGATGCCGACGAGGGTGTCCCCGCCGATCATGGCCGCGACGGCGCCGCAGACGAGCACCGTGGCGGCCAACGCCGGCAGCAGCCGCCGGGCACGCCGGATCCAGAACCGGGCGAGCCTTAGCCGGCCCAGCCGTTCGTGCTCGAGGATCAAGAGATGCGTGATGAGGAAGCCGCTGATCACGAAGAACACGTCGACGCCGAGAAACCCGCCCGGCGCGACCGAGGGGAACAGGTGGTAGGCGATCACGGCGAGAACCGCGATGCCGCGCAGCCCGTCGAGGCCGGCCAGGTGCTGCGGAGGCGCGGGCGGCGCCGGCGCGGGCGCCGACGGAAGGACGTTGCGGAACGAGGTCATGGAAAAGGCGATACGACCGTGAGAAGAGGGTGGACGAGGCAGGCGCGCCCACGATAACAGCGCAGCCTGACAAGAGGCCCCGCCGGCAGGCGTGTCGTGCGGGCCAGGCGGCCCGACCCGGCCCGGGAGGCGATCGTAGGATGGTTTGCCGTGAGCACCGCCCCTGGCCGGATCCGGATCGATATCGCGTACGACGGCGGCCGGTTTCACGGCTGGGCGGCGCAGCCGGGCCTTCGCACCGTGCAGGGCACGCTCGAAGAGGCCGTGGCCCGGCTCCTCCGGGTGCCGCAGGCGGCGGCCCCGCGCCTGACGGTCGCGGGGCGCACCGACGCCGGGGTGCACGCGACCGGTCAGGTCGCCCACCTCGACCTGACGGGCGAGGAGTGGGGCGCGTTGGCGGGCAGCCACGCCGGCCGCGCGCGCACGCTGGCTGCCCGGTCTGCCCCGGAGCCTCCCCCCGGCCCCGACGCCGTCGACATCGCGTGTCGAAGGATCAACGGCGCGCTGCGCGCCGACGACGTGCGGGTCCTCGGCGGCCGAATCGCGCCCGACGGGTTCGACGCGCGTTTCTCGGCGCTGTGGCGGCGCTACCTGTACCGCGTGGCCGACGGCGCGGGCGCCCACGACCCCCTGGAACGCCATCGCACCCTCTGGCATCCGACGCGGCTCGACGTGAGCCTCATGGATCGCGCGGCCAGGCAGCTCGGCGGCCTGCACGATTTCGCCGCATACTGCAAGCCGCGGCCGGGCTCGACGACCATCCGCGAGCTGCAAGACTTTCGGTGGCGCCGTGCCCCCGACGGGGTGCTGGAGGCGCGGGTGCGGGCCGACGCGTTCTGCCACGGCATGGTGCGCGCACTGGTCGGCGCCTGCATCGCGGTCGGGTGCGGCCGGCTGGAGCCCCACGACCCGCTCGGGTTGCGAAACGCCGGCCGGCGCACGAGCGCCTTCGCCGTCGCGCCGGCCCACGGGCTGACCCTCGTCGAAGTCGGCTATCCGGACGAAGACGAGCTCGCCGAGCGTGCCCGGCAGACCCGGGCCCTGCGCACCCTGACGAGGCCGGATTGACGAGCGCGGCGGCTCTTCGATAGAGTTATCGCTTGGTACCCGCGCGGTTTCCGCGGGGATCGAACGTGAGCCCTCCACCGGAGGCTTCGGCCGCATCGCGTGCCGAACATCCACGGAGCGGGAATCACGACCACCTC
>DASTNL010000165.1:0-18140 GCA_035720905.1 Microbacteriaceae bacterium | reverse complement strand
ATCTTCATAGACGATGTCGGCAGGGATCTGCCGCGCGATGATCTTCGTGAACACGGAGTCGGCGTCACCGGGCATGGCTACCATCCTACGGGCCGCGGGTGCGGGCCTCACCAGCGCCGGCCCCCGCACGCGTTCCAGACGGCGATCGCCGCGGGGCCGGCCGTCGAGGTGCGCAGCACCGTCTGGCCGAGCCGGAGGCGCGCCGCCCCCGCCTCCTCCAAAAGCCGCGCCTCGTCGGCCGCGATGCCGCCCTCCGGCCCGACGACGAGCAGTACGTCGCGGCGATCGGGGCCCGCCGCCCCGCCCCCGGCGGCCGACAGCCCGCCGCCCTGGGCGCGCGGTCCTGTGCCGAGCCAGGCGGTCATCGTGAGGTTTGAAGCGGGATCGAGCACGGCGAGCTGCCAGACGCCCGCAAGGCCGGCCAGCTCCGCCGTGGAATGCGGCGGCAGAACCTCGGGGAGCCACGCGCGCAACGACTGCTTGCCCGCCTCGCGCACGATCGCACGCCAACGTTCGGGGCCGCGGTCGCGTTTCTGACCCGACCAGCGGGCCACGCTGCGCCTCGCCATCCACGGAACGACGACGTCGACGCCGAGCTCGGTCGCGGCCTGCACGGCCAGCTCGTCACGGCCCCCCTTGGCGAGCGCCTGGGCGAGGCCGAGCCGCGGGGCCGGCCGCGGCTTTCGCACCCGGCGCTCGACGCGAACCGCCAGGCCTTCTCGATCGAGCGTCACGACCGGGCCCGTGACGATCGTGCCCGCGCCGTCGCCGACCGACACGGTCTCGCCCGGGCGCAGCCTGTTCACGGCGGCGTGATGCGCCTCCGCGCCGCTCAGCCGGCACACGGCACCGACCTCGGGCAAGCCTTCGCCCGTATCGGCCAGGCTCTCGTCGTAGAAGAGAGACGCCACGGCCCCTCAGACCCGCATGAACCGGTCGCGCAGCCTCTGGAACACTCCTTGGCCGGCGCGGGCGAGGCGCGGCGGCTGCTGCTTGCGGCCCTCGGCGAAGCGCTTGATGAGGTCGCGGTCCTTGTGGTCGAGCTTCGTCGGGGTGACGACGTGCACGCCGATGCGCAGGTCGCCGCGGCCGCTGCCGCGCAGATGCGTTATGCCGCGGCCCTGGACCGTGATGACCTCGGAGCTCTGGGTGCCGGGCCGCACCTCCACGTCGACGTCGCCGTCGAGGGTCTGAAGGGTGGTCTTGGTGCCGAGAATCGCGTCGGACATCTCGACGTCGAGCGTGCACAACAGATCGTCGCCGTCTCGGGAGAAGACGTCGTGGTTACGCACCGTGATCTCCAAATACAGATCGCCGTTCGCGCCGCCGCCAGGGCCCGCCTCGCCGCTGCCCGGCATCTGCAGGCGCAGCCCCGTCTCCACCCCCGACGGGATGTCGACCGGGATCGTCTTGTGGGCCCGAACCCGGCCCCGCCCCTGGCAGGTGCTGCACGGGGTCGCGATGATCGTGCCGTAGCCGCGGCAGGTGCCGCACGGCGTGGAGGTGACGACGTTGCCGAGCAGCGAGCGCACCGTGCGCTGCACGTGCCCGGTGCCGTGGCAGATGTCGCAGGTCACGGGCGCCGTGCCGGGCTGGCAGCACGAGCCGCCGCACGTCTCGCATACGACGGCCGTGTCCACCTCGATGTCGCGATGCGTGCCGAAGATCACGTCGGCCAGTTCCACGTCGATGTGCAGGAGCGCGTCTTGCCCGTTCTCTCGGCGGGAACGCGGGCCGCGGCCCGCGCCCTGGCCGCCGAAGAAGGTCTCGAAGATGTCGCTGAACCCGCCGAAGCCCTGGCCGGCGAAGTTGTGTTCCTCGCCGCCCATGTCGTACCGGCGCCGGCGTTCCGGGTCGCTCAGGGTGTCGTACGCCTGGGTGACGAGCTTGAAGCGTTCGGCCGCGTCGGGGCTCGGGTTCACATCGGGATGCAGCCGACGGGCCAGCTTGCGGTACGCCTTCTTGATCTCGTCTGGGGTGGCGTCGCGCTCGACGCCCAGGATCTCGTAATGATCGGCCACAGGTGCCTTGTCCTCACGCTGACTAGATGTTCTCGCCGAAAAGCCTGGAAAGGTAACGTGCCACGGCCCGCACCGCCGCCATGTTGGCGGTGTAGTCCATGCGGGTCGGGCCGAGCACGCCCAGGTGCGCCGCCCGGCCGCCCGTCCCGGTATAGCTGGCGCTCAAGACGCTCGCCTCGCCGAGCCCGAACGACGCGTTCTCCCGGCCGATGCTCGCGCTGACACCCCGCCGATCCTCCTCCATCTCGCTGAAGAGACGCAGCAAGACGACCTGCTCCTCCAAGGCATCCAAAACCGGGCTGATGTTGCCGTTGAAGTCACGCTCGCCGCGGATGAGGTTGGAGGAGCCGGCGACGACGAGCCGATCGTGCCGTTCCACGGCGAGCTGCTCACGCACCGCCTCGACGAGCGCGAGACCCGCGTCGCGGTCGGAGCCGCCGGTCGCCTCCGCCAACTCGGCAAGGCGGGCGAGGGCGTCGCCGACCTCCAGACCGTGCACCGCGCCGTTCACCCGGTCTTGCACGACGCCGAGCCAGTCTTCGCCCGCGTCACGCGGCAGGTCGACAACCCGCTGCTCGACGACGCCGCCCGCGGCGATGAGCACGCACAGCACCTTGTTGGGGCCCAACGAGACGAACTCAATGCGGCGAATGGCGGAATGCGCCGCCGACGGGTATTGCACGAGCGCGACCTGGTGGGTGAGCTGCGAGAGAAGCCGCACGGTGCGCTCCAGCACGCCGTCGACGTCGACCGATTCACCGAGGAAGCGTTCGATCGCGAGGCGCTGGGCGGGGCTGAGCGGCCGGACGGTCGCCAGGCGATCGACGAACAGGCGGTAACCCTTGTCGGTCGGCACCCGGCCCGACGAGGTGTGCGGGGCCACGATCAAGTCCTCTTCTTCAAGAGAGGCCATGTCGTTGCGGATCGTCGCGGCCGACACGCCGAAGTCGTGCCGCTCGACGATCGTCTTCGAGCCGACGGGTTCGTTGTTGGCGACATAATCTTGCACGATGACGCGCAGGACGTCGAGGCTGCGTTCCGAGATCATCGCCGCCTCCCGCCCAGAACCGGCTCTGTAGGCCGACCGATGCTTAGCACTCATACACCTTGAGTGCCAACTATACCGTGCCCGTTCCCCGGGCAGCCAGGACGACGCAGGCCCGGGCACGCCCGTCACGTGAGTCGTCGGACGACCGCGTCACCCAAGAGCCGACCCCGCAGGGTGAGCACGAGCATGCCGCGGGCGGCCTCTTCCGGCTCGAGGAGGCCCTCGGCCACGAGGCCGGGCACCTCGGAGCGGGCTGCCTCGCCCAGGCGCGCCACTGGGAACCCCTCGGCGATGCGCACCCCTACCATGATCGCCTCCATCGTGCGGGTCGCCTCGTCGAGCACCTCACGGCCGGCAGCCGGGGAGAGGCCGGCCTGCACCCGGTGTGCGTAGGCGGCCGGATGCTTCACGTTCCACCACCGCACGCCCCCGACATGACTGTGGGCGCCCGGCCCGATTCCCCACCAGTCGGCATCACGCCAGTAGGCCAGGTTGTGCCGGGAGCGGTGCGCCATCGCCCGCCCGGTCTCCCCCGGCGCCCGCCTGGCCCAGTTGCTGATCTCGTACCAGTCGAAACCGGCCCGGCCGAGCACCTCGTCGGCGAGCTCGTACTCGTCGGCCGCGAGGTCGTCGTCGGGTTCCGGCACGAGACCGCGCCGAACCTGCCGGGCGAGCTTCGTGCCCGGCTCGACGATGAGGCTGTAGGCGCTGATGTGGTCGGGCTCCTGCTCCAGCGCGGCATCGAGGGAGCAACGCCAGTCGTCGAGGCTCTCGCCCGGCGTGCCGTAGATGAGGTCGAGGCTGACATCGAGGCCGGCGCGGCGCGCCCAACGGACGACGAGCGGGATCCGGGCCGGGTCGTGTGTGCGCTCCAGTGTCTTCAAGACGTGCGGCACGGCGGATTGCATGCCGAACGAGACACGTGTGAAGCCGGCCTCGGCGAGCTCGGCCAAGTAGCGCTCGTCGACCGAGTCGGGGTTCGACTCCGTCGTGATCTCGGCGCCCGGGGCGATGCCCCATACCTCGCGCACCGTGCCGAGCATGCGGGCGAGATGATCGGAGGGCAGCAGGGTGGGCGTGCCGCCGCCGAAGAACACGGTCTGGGCGAGGCGGCCCGGCACCCCGGAGCGGCGCAACGCACGGCCCGCGAAGCGGATCTCGCGGGCCGCCTCGGCCGCATAGTCCTCTTGCTTGGCGCCCTGCAGCTCCGTCGCGGTATAGGTGTTGAAATCGCAGTAGCCGCACCGGGTGCGGCAGAACGGTACGTGCAGGTAGACCCCGAAGGCCCGCCGGGCGGCGCCCTCGCGGGCGGTGGGCGGCAGCAGGCCGTCTTCTGGCGCGGGCTCGCCTTGCGGCAGTGGCGCGGGCATCCCTTACTTCTTTCGCTGGTCGTTTCTCGTGTCGACGTCGCCCGAGAGGGCGGCGATGAACGCCTCTTGCGGCACGTCGACCCGGCCGAGGGTCTTCATGCGCTTCTTGCCCTCCTTCTGCTTCTCGAGCAGCTTGCGTTTGCGGGTGATGTCGCCGCCGTAGCACTTGGCGAGCACGTCTTTGCGCATCGCGCGGATCGTCTCGCGGGCGATGATGCGAGCGCCGATCGCCGCCTGGATGGGCACCTCGAACTGTTGGCGCGGAATGAGCTTCTTCAGCCGGCCGGTCATGAGAACCCCGTAGTCGTACGCCTTGTCGCGGTGCACGATCGCGCTGAACGCGTCGACCCGCTCGCCCTGCAAGAGGATGTCGACCTTCACGAGGTCGGCCTCCGCCTCGCCCGCCGGCTCGTAGTTGAGAGACGCGTAACCCGCGGTCTTCGATTTCAACTGATCGAAGAAGTCGAAGACGATCTCGCCGAGCGGCATCGTGTAGCCGATCTCGACCCGGTTCTCGCTCAGGTAGTCAAGGCCTTCGAGGGTGCCGCGCTTGCCCTGGCACAGCTCCATGATGACGCCGACATACTCCTTCGGGGCAAGAATCGCGGCCCGCACGACGGGCTCCCGCACGGACACGAGCCGGCCCGGCGGGAATTCGCTCGGGTTCGTGACCGTCAGTTCGGTGCCATCTTCGGCCGTCACGTGGTAGGTCACGCTCGGCGCGGTGGCGATGAGGTCGAGCCCGAACTCGCGCTGCAGACGCTCCGTCACGATCTCGAGGTGCAGCAGGCCGAGAAAGCCGCAACGGAAGCCGAACCCGAGGGCCACGGAGGTCTCCGGCTCGTAGGCGAGCGCTGCGTCGGAGAGCTTCAGCTTGTCGAGCGCGTCCCGCAGGTCGGGGTAGTCGCTGCCGTCGAGCGGGTAGAGGCCGGAGAAGACCATCGGCAGAGGCTCCGTGTAGCCGGCGAGCGCCTCGGCGGCGGGGTTCGACGCGTCGGTCACGGTATCGCCCACCTTCGACTGGCGCACGTCTTTCACGCCGGTGATGAGATAGCCCACCTCTCCCACGGCCAGCCCTTGCGTCGGCGTCGGCTCGGGGCTCGCCACGCCGATCTCGAGAATCTCGTGAGTGGCGCCCGTCGACATCATCCGGATGCGGTCACGAGCGTGCAGCACGCCGTCGACCATGCGTACGTAGGTGACGACGCCTCGGTAGGAGTCGTAGACCGAATCGAAGATAAGCGCCCGGCTGGCCTCCTGCCGCTCGCCCGCGGGCGGCGGCACACGTTCCACGAGGCGGTCGAGGAGCGCCGTGACGCCCTCGCCGGTCTTCGCGGAGACCCGCATCACGTCGGCCGGGTCTCCGCCGATCAGGCCGGAGAGCTCCCGGGCGTATCGGTCCGGGTCGGCGGAGGGCAGGTCGATCTTGTTCAAGACGGGCAGGATCGTGAGGTCGTGGTCGAGTGCGAGATACAGGTTCGCGAGGGTCTGCGCCTCGATGCCCTGCGACGCGTCGACGAGCAGCACGGCCCCCTCGCAGGCGGCGAGGGAACGGCTCACCTCGTACGAGAAGTCGACGTGGCCGGGGGTGTCGATCATGTTGAGCACGTAGCCGCGGCCGCCCGCCTGCCACGGCATCCGCACCGCCTGGCTCTTGATCGTGATGCCCCGCTCCCGCTCGATGTCCATGCGGTCGAGGTATTGGGCCCGCATGTCACGTTCACTGACGGAACCGGTCAGCTGCAGCATGCGGTCGGCCAGCGTGGATTTGCCGTGGTCGATGTGCGCGATGATGCAGAAGTTGCGGATGAGCGCCGGGTCGGTCGCGGCGGGCCGGGGCGCGCTCTCCGCTCGTGTTGCCATGGTGCCTCGATTCTACGGTGCAGCGTGAGGAGGCCCGGAGCGGGCCCGCCACCCAGGTGGAACCGTCGGGCGCACTTTGATAAAGTTTGTGTTTGGCTTGCGTGTGAGAGCACGCCTGTTCGTCGTTGGTTCGTGCCGGCGACGGTACGTATCGCAGAATTCCGAACGAAAGACGTCTATCCCCCGTGGCAAACATCAAGTCGCAGATCAAACGTGTCGGCACCAACCGCAAGGCTCAGGAACGCAACAAGGCCGTCAAGAGCGAGTTGCGCACCGCGCTCCGGGCGACGCGCGAGGCCGTCGCCGCGGGTGACAAAGAGAAGGCGACGAGCGCGCTTTCCGTCGCCGCGAAGAAGCTCGACAAGGCCGCGAGCAAGGGCGTCATTCACAAGAACCAGGCCGCGAACCGCAAGTCGGCAATCGCCTCTCAGGTCGCCGCGCTCTAGCCGCGGGCCTCGCGGGCGATCAGACGCACGGCCTTTTCGACCGCATACTTGGGGTCGCGCGCCGCGCCCTTGACCGCCGCGTCGGCGTCGGCGACGGCGAGGATTGCCCGGGCGAGCGAAGTGTCGCCCCAACCGCGCAGGTCTCGCCGCGCCCGTTCCACCTGCCACGGCGCCATGCCGGCCTGGCGCGCGACGGCAGCGTCGGTGCCGCGCAGGGCGGCGACCCGCGCCATGGCACGAATCTTGCTTGCCAGTGCCGCGACGATCGGCACCGGGTCGGTGCCTGACTCCCACGCCTGCCGGAGCGTGACGAGGGCGAGACCCGCCCGGCCGGCGAGCGCCTGGTCGGCGACGGCGAAGCCGTTGGCAACGACGCGGCCGGCGTAGTACCGGCGCACGACGCCCTCGTCGACGAGGCCTTCCGTGTCAGAGACCAGCTGCGAGCAGGCGGCGGCCAGGCCGGCGAGGTCGTTGAACGCGTCCACGAGGGCCCGGGCCGCGCCGGGCGTCGCCTCGCGCCCCGCGCGGCCGAACTCGGCGCGCGCGAAGTCGGCCCGGTCACGATCCCTCGTCACCTCGGCGCAGACGACCTCGACGCCGCCGCCAAGGCCGGCACGCACCCTGTCGAGGAGACGTTTGCCGCGGGTGCCGCCGTGGTGGCGCAAGACGAGCACCGTGTCGTCGGCGGGGGCCGCAAGGTAGGCGAGGGCGTCGGTGAGGAACGGGTCGCTTGCGGCCTCGACGGCCTCGACGCGGATCAGCCGCGGGTCGGCGAAGAGCGAAGGGCTCGCGAGGGTGAGAAGTTCCCCCGCGCCGTAGCCTGCGGCGTCGATGTCGTTGACTTCGAGGTTCGGGTCCGTTGCCAGGAGGGCCTCTTTGATGTGCGCGATCGCCCGGTCGGCGAGCACGTTTTCCCGGCCGGAGACGAGCACGACCGGGGCCGGGCGGGCCTTCGCCCACGAGAGGCGAGGTATCGCCGCCTTCACCTCCGCGGCGCGTGCCGATCGGCGCGAGGTTCCCCGGGAGGCCATCGATACCCTCCCTCCCGAAGCGTCTTGGATGAGATGTTATCGCGCGCCGGCTACGGTGCCGTCTCGGACCAGACACTCAGCCGACCGCCGGGTGCGGGGCCGACGAGCAACATTCCGCCCGTGTCGGTGCGTACCGCGGCCGTGCCGGCCTTCTGGAGGATGCCGAGGAGGCGCGGGGTCGGGTGCCCGTACGTGTTGTCGGCCCCCACCGAGATGATGCCGACCCGGGCGTGAAGCGCCTCGTAGAGCGCCGAACTTTGGTCGGCGGAGCCGTGGTGGGCGACCTTGACGATATCGACCGGTTCGATGCCGCCGGCGAGGAGCGCCTGCTGGGCCTTTTCGTCGAGGTCGCCGAGGAAGACGGCGCGCAGGCCTGCCTGGGAGACCTGCAGCGTGACGGAAAGCTCATTGCCGCCGGTCATGCCCGCGGTCTCGGTCGTCGGCCAGAGGACCTTCCAGTCCAGGTCGCCGAGGGTGCCGTGGTCGCCGGCACGTGCCTGGCGCAGGTCGGTGCCTGAGGCGGCCAGGCGCTCCGAGACCTTGCGTGCGGCCTCGCTTCGTGCCGGGCCGACCAGGGCGACGCCGGTCTTGCCGAGGATCGCGTCGAGGCCGCCGACATGATCGAGGTCGAAGTGCGTGATGACGGCGAGGTCGACGTGGCGCACACCGAGGGCGCGCAGGCAACGGGCCATCGCGGCCGGCTCCGGGCCGACGTCGATCACCGCATGACGCCCACCGCTTTGCAGGACGAGCCCGTCGCCTTGGCCGACGTCGCAGGCCGCGACGAGCCAGTCGCGTGGATGTGCGGCGGCGGCCAGCATCGTCACGGTGCCGGCCCCGGCGTAGCCGCCGACGAGCACCACGCCGGCCGCCATCGCGACGAGGCTCGCCCTCGTGCCGCTGCCCGGCGGGGTGAAGACCAGCACGATGACGACCGCAACGCCGGCCGCCGCCACCCCGAGGCCGGCAAGGCCCGGCAACCACGGCAGGCTCGCAGCGGGCAGGCCGGCCGCCAGGCGGGCGGTGGCCGCGATCCAGGCCGAAGGCAGCCATGCCAGCTGTGCGACGCCCTGTGCGAGGCCGGGGAGAACCGGCAAGAGCAGGCAGGAGGCGAGGCCGAGGATCGTCGCGATCGTGGCGGGCAGGTCGGCGAGGACGTTCGCGGCGACGCCGTATACCGGCAGCTGTGGCGCGAGAAGGACGAGCACCGGCTGGCAGAAGACCTGCGCCGCAAGGGGTACCGCGACGACCCGGGCGAGGCGGGCCGGCAGAATCCTGCCCAGCCGGCCGGCGAGCGGCGGGGCGAGCACGATGAGACCCGCCGTCGCGAGCACAGACAGAGCGAAGCCGTAGTCCCGGCTGATCCACGGGTCAGCCGTCACCATGACGAGTACGGCGAGCGCCAGGAACGGGAGCCCCCCACCGCCGCGGCCGGTGAGGTCGGCGGCGAGCGCGGCCACCGCCATGAGTGCGGCCCGGGTCACGCTGGCGCCCGGAGTGACAAGGACGAGGAAACCGACCAGGGCACCCACGGCCAGCCCGGCTCGCGCCCGGCGATCGGCGCCGCACGCCGCAGCAAGGGCGGAGACGAGCGTGACCACCACGGCGCAGTTCGCACCGGAGACGGCCGTCAGGTGGCTGAGGCTGGAGGCCTTCATGGCCGCGTCGAGCCCCTCGGAGACAGCGCGCGTGTCGCCGATCGAAAGGCCGGGCAGAAGGTCGCCGCCATCGCCGGGCAGCGCCCCCGCGAGCGCCAGGAAGCGTGCCCGCAGCGGGTCGGCCCAGGCGATCCAGCGGCCGGGCGCGCGAAGGAGGACGGGCTCGTCGGTGGCGACGACGGTGAACGCGGTGGAGTGCTCCCGCGGGTGGGAGAAGAACCTCGCCGACACCCGCAGGCGTGCGCCGGGGCGAACGACGGAGGCGGCTCGCTGCCCGGCACCGGCCTCGGCTGTGACGTCGACCGGAATCTTCACGAGCGCCGGAGCGCGGCCGGTGACGATCGTCTCGCCGCGGTGCACGGCGCGAACGACGGCACGGAATGTCTCTTGTGGGGCGCCGAACCTTCCCGCCTCGCCGCGGGGCGGCGTGACGACGACGAGGTCGGCGGTGAGCACCCGGCCGCCGTCGGCGGCCGCCGTGATCCCCGCCGGGTGACGCGGCCCGGCCTGGCCCGCGATGCTCGCCGCGACGAGCCCGGCGGCGGCTGCCGTGAGCACGACGGTGGCAAGAATGCTCGTCGGCCGGCGCCGCCGGAACGACATGGCCGCGAGCGTCGCCGCCACAAGGAACGCGACCAGGCAGGCGGCCGCAGCGGCATCGGGAAATGCGGTCACGATCCAGGCCACGGCCCAGGCGCCGGCCGCCGCCGCGGCGAGCCGCAAGTCGAGCGGGGCGCGCCGGGCGGCCGTCATACGGTGACCCGGTCGCGCAGCCCCGCGAAAGTCTTCTCACCGATGCCGGAGACGCTCATGAGGTCGTCGATCCGCTCGAACCTGCCGTGTTCGGCCCGCCAGCTAAGGATGCGCCCGGCCAGTGCCGGGCCGACCCGCGGTAGCGTCTCCAGTTCGTCGCCGGTCGCCGTGTTCAGGTTGACCGGTGCACCCACCGCCGGCCCGGCGCCGCCCGGCCCGGCCGGCCCGCCGGCGCCGGAAAGCGGTTCTCCCTTCTGGGGAATGAGAATCTGCTCCCCATCGGAGAGCACACGGGCAAGGTTCGCCGCCGAGCGTTGCGCCTTCGCGGTGAACCCGCCGGCCGCTGCGACGGCGTCGACGACCCGGGAGCCCTTCTGCAGCCGGTACAACCCGGGGGTGCGCACGGCACCGTCGACGTGGACGAACACGACGTCTTGCCCCGGCGGGGAGGTAGCCTGCGCTGCGGCACGGGTCGGCGGGAGGCTCGGCGCGGCCTCGACGGTCATCCGCCCCGGCCGGGCGGAGACGGCGACGACGACCGTCGCGGCGACGGCTGCCGCAACAAGGAACAGCAACGCCGCGACGAGCCGGGTGGCCAGGCGCAGGCGCGGTATCCGGGTCTTGGGGTCGAGTGCGTCGAACGACGCCGGGGCGGGCTTCGTGGTGGCCACGCGGCCACGCTAAGTCGGCCCGACCTCCCGAGCCCCGGCACCGCGGCATACTGTGGAGGACGCCGCCCGGACGAGCTCGGTGCCGGAGCCGCGACCCCGCTGCCTGCGCCGGAGCCGCACCAGCCCGGAGTCGAAACGCGCCCGGGGACGAAAGGTTACGGCGCGGTGACGAGGTTCACCATGCGCGGCGCCCGCACGATGACGCGCACGATGCGGCGCTCGCCGACCGCACGCAGGGCCGCCTCGCTGGCCCGGGCGAGCGCCTCCAGCGCAGCGCCGTCGATCGTCGCGGCAACCTGCAGGCGGTCGCGCAGCTTGCCGTCGACCTGCACGATGGCGGTGACGGTCTCCTCGACGAGCAGCGCGTCGTCGGCGGCCGGGAAGGGCGCCAGCGCGACGGAAGGCTCGTGGCCGAGCCGCTGCCACATGTCTTCCGCCGTGTAAGGGGCGAACATGTCGAGGACGAGCGCGAGCGCCTCGACGGCCTCGCGCAGGGCGGGGTCGGCGCTTGCCACCCCGGCGTCCATCCGGTGGCGGATCGTGTTCACGAGATCCATGAGGCGTGCGACGACGACGTTGAATTTGAACGATTCCACAAGCGGGCCGACGTCGGCGAGAAGCCGGTGCGTGGCGCGCCGCAACGCCGTGTCGCCTAGGGCCGCCTCGCCGTCGGGGTCACTCTCGACCGCGCCGGCCAACCGCCACGCGCGGGCGAGGAACTTGGCGCTGCCGGCCGGCGAGACATCCGCCCAGTCGATGTCGTCTTCGGGCGGGCCCGCGAACGCCATCGTCAGGCGCACCGCGTCGACGCCGTGCTCGTCAAGCTGTTGCGAGAGCCGCACCAGGTTGCCGCGCGACTTGCTCATCGCAGAGCCATCCATCAACACCATGCCTTGGTTGAGGAGGGCGGAGAAAGGCTCGGAGAAGCCCACGTAGCCAAGGTCGTGGAGCACCTTCGTGATGAAGCGGGCGTAGAGCAGATGCAAGATGGCGTGCGTCACCCCACCGACGTACTGGTCGACGGGCGCCCACCGTTCGACCTCGGCGCGGTCGAACGCCTGCGTGTCGTCGTGCGGCGAGAGAAAGCGCAAGAAATACCAAGAGCTGTCGACGAACGTGTCCATCGTGTCGGGATCGCGGCGGGCCGGCCCGCCGCAGCGCGGGCAGGCGACGCTCGCCCACGCGTCCGCCGCGCCGAGCGGGCTGGTGCCGCGAGGCTGCAAGTCGAGCCCCGCGGCATCGGGCAAGACGACGGGCAGCTGGTCGTCGGGCACCGGGACCTCGCCGCACGCGGCGCAATGGATGATCGGGATGGGCGTGCCCCAATAACGCTGGCGCGAGATGAGCCAGTCGCGCAGCCGGAAGTTGGTGGTCGGCCCCCCCAGGCCCCGCTCGGCGAGCCACGCGGTGACCGCCGCGATGGCCTCCGCCTTGCCGAGGCCGGTGAAGTCGCCCGACGCGACGAGGGTGCCCTCGCCGACGAGGGCTTCACCCGTGACCCGCGGGTCGCGCTCGGCGAGCGGGGCGCCGCCCGTCGTTCCGCCGCGGGTCGGGTCGACGACGATTCGGATCGGCAGGTCGAAGCGGCGGGCGAAGTCGAAGTCGCGCTGGTCGTGGGCAGGCACCGCCATGATCGCGCCGTGACCGTAGTCGGCCAGCACATAATCGGCGGCCCAGATGGGCAGCCGTTCGCCGGTCAACGGGTTCGTCGCATAGCGGCCGAGGAAGACGCCGGTCTTCTCGCGGCCGGCGTTCATCCGCTCCATCTCACTCATGCCACGCACCTTCTCGAGGTAGGCGGCGAACTCGGCCTGCACGGTGGCAGAGGCCCCCGCGGCAAGCTCTTCGGCGAGGTCGGAGTCGGGGGCGACGACCATGAAAGTGGCGCCGTACAGCGTGTCGGGTCGGGTCGTGTAGACGACGATCGGTTCGTCTCGGCCCTCGACCGCGAAGTGCACGTCGGCGCCCGTGGAGCGGCCGATCCAGTTGCGTTGCATGCTGACGACCTTGGCGGGCCAGGAGCCCTCCAGCCCCGCAAGGTCGTCAACCAGCCGGTCGGCGTATTCCGTGATGCGGAAGTACCACTGGGTGAGCTTCTTCTTGGTGACGATCGTGTCGCAGCGTTCGCAGCGGCCGCCGACGACCTGCTCGTTGGCGAGCACCGTCTGGTCGAACGGGCACCAGTTGACGAGGCTCGCCTTGCGGTAGGCGAGGCCCTTCTCATACAGCCGCAGGAACAGCCACTGGTTCCAGCGATAATATTCGGGCTCGCACGTCTGGATGACCCGGTCCCAGTCGAAGCTCGGTGCGTAGCGGCGCATGCTGGCACGCTGTTGGGCGATGTTGTCGTGCGTCCAGCCGCGCGGGTCGAGGCCGCGCTTGATGGCCGCGTTCTCGGCGGGCAGGCCGAACGCGTCCCAGCCGATCGGGTGCAGAACCTGAAAGCCGCGGTGCCGCCAGTAGCGGGCGATGACATCGCCCAAGGCGTACGCCTCCGCGTGACCCATGTGCAGGTCTCCGGAGGGGTAGGGGAACATGTCGAGCACGTATTTGCGTGCCGCACCTGTGGGAGCGTTCGCCGTGTTGAACGGCCGCAGACGGTCCCACACCGGCAGCCAGCGATCTTGGATCGCAGCGAAGTCGTAGCGTGCCTCGTCGGTCGTGCGCGATCCCTCGGCCATCTCGGTCACGTCTTTCCCGATCCTTTCAGACGATGTGGGGCGGTGCGGATGCAGCGAAAGCCGCATCCGTGCACCGCCGGCTCCGGATGCCGGGGTGCGGCGCCCCGGCATCCAGGTTAGTGGCTCAGTCGAGCCCCTCTTGGCTGAGCCACTCCTTCGCGATCTGGGCCGAAGACTCCTTGGCGGAACCGCTGCTCTTGCCGTTCATAGCGATGAGCGCCTTGGTGGTGAGCTTGGCGGAAACCGCGTCGAGGGTGCTCTTCACCTTGGCGCTTGCCTTGCTCTTCCTGATGAGCGGCACGATGTTCTGTGCGAGGACCATGTTCTTCGGGTCCTTCAACGTCACGAACTGGGTGATCGCCGGCGTCGTGGTGAAGATGTCGGCCACCTGTATCGTGCCGTCTTGCAACGCCTTGATGGTGAGGGGGCCGCCGCTGTCACTGATCGGCTTCAGCGTCGAGGTGACGCCGTACACCGACTTCAGGCCCGGAAGACCGTAGGGCCGTTGCCCGAGCTCCGGGTTGCCGCCGACGATGAGCGGCTGCGGGGCCTTGGTGAGGTCGCCGAGGCTCACGAGCCCGTACTTCTTCGCGAACTCCTTCGTGACGTTGTAGGAGTCCCGATCTTGCGCCTCCGCCTCGGGGAGGACCTCGAGGCTCGAGGGGATCGCCTTCTGCAGGGCGGCGAAGACGCCGGCGCTGCTCTTGTCGGTGGTGTCCTTGTTGTAGAACTGCAGCAGGTTTCCGCTGTATTCGGGCACCAGGTCGATCGAGCCCTCCTTCATCGCCTTCAGGTAGGCGGGCCGCTGCCCGATGTCGAGGTGGGTCGTCGCCGGGATGCCGGCACCCGTGAGCGCCTGCGCGTAGATCTCGGCGAGGATCTCGTTCTCGGGGAACGCGGCCGAGCCGACGACGATCGGCTCCTGGGAGCTCTTGGCGGCCGCGGCGGAAGAGGAGGGCGACGCGGTCGGGTTGCTGGTGGAGCAGCCGGCGAGAACCAACGCCACCAATGCTCCGGCGGCCGCGACCGCAGCAAGGCTTGTCTTTCGACGGAATCTCATTGCTGTTCCTTTCTCCGCACCGCCTTCGCGGTGCTCTCTCTGGTGGGGGGTGGGGGTCTTTTCTCTCTGCCGGCGGCCGCTCACGCCGGTACGGCGGCGGGGGCCCCGCCTGCCGCGACGACGCCGCGAGGCACGACGAGACGCTGCAGAACGGCGAACAGCCCGTCGACAACGAGCGCCAAGACGATGACAAGCACAGAACCGGCGAACATCTCGGTGTAGTCGTAGGTCGCGATCGCGTCGTAAATGTATCGCCCGAGCCCGCCCAACGGCAGCACGGCCGCCACGGTCCAGGTCGCGATCGCCTGCAGGGCGGCGGAGCGCAGCCCGCCGATAACGAGCGGCAGGCCGAGCGGCACCTCGACCCGCCACAGCACCTGCCAGCCCGTCATGCCCACGGCGCGAGCGGCGTCCACGACCCGAGGGTCGACGGACTCCACGCCGGAATACGCCCCAGCGAGCACCGGCGGCACCGCCAAGATGACGAGGGCGATCATCGGCGCACCGATCCCCAGGCCGAGGAGCAGGGCGAGGACGATGACGAGGCCGAGCGTCGGCAGGGAGCGCAACCCGCCGGAGACCTGCACGGCGAGTGAGCGCCCCTTGCCGGTGTGGCCGATCAGGAAGCCGAGCGGCAGCGCGACCGCCGCGGCGATCACGAGCGTGATCCCCGTGTAGGCGACGTGCTGACCGAGGCGCACCGGGATGCCGTTGACGCCCGCATAGTGGGCGGGGTCGGCGAGCCAGGCGAAGGCGTTCGCGAACCAGATCATGAGGCGGCCGCCTCGCCCACGCCGGTGAGGCGGGACTCGCGGAGGGCCTTCTGCCACGGCATCGCCAGCCGGCCGACGAGCACGAGCACGGCGTCGAAGACGGCCGCGACGACGACGGAGCCGACGATGCCTACGCTCACCTCGAGTGGAAAGTCACGTTGCAGGCCGTCTAAGAAGAGGTAACCCAACGTGTTGACGCCGATCACGGCGGCGACGCTCAGCAGGCTGACGGTGCTGACCGAGACGACGCGAAGCCCTGCGAGAAGCGGCCCGCCGGCCAACGGCAGTTCCACCCGCCAGAAACTCTGCCAGCCGGAGAGCCCGAGCGCCTTCGACGAGTCACGCACGTCGGGTTCGACGGAGGCGAGCGCGTCGGCCGTGGTGCGCACCATGAGGGCGATGGCGTAGAGGGTGAGCGCGACCTCGACGTTCACCGGATCGAGAATGCTCGTGCCGAGGATTCCCGGCAGCACCATGAAGAGCGCAAGCGACGGGATGGCGTAGAGCAACCCGCCCGCGGTCAAGACGACTCCGCCGAACGCGATCTTGGCGTGCCGCGGCACCCGGAACCGGTACGCGAGCCACCCCAACGGCAGCGAGACGACGAAGCCGAGAATGATGGGCGGAATGCTGAGGCCGGCGTGTACGAGAGTCAGCCCCCACAGCATGCCGGCGTTCTGCTGCAGCCAGATCACGGAACGCGGCCATCCCCGTGCCCGGCGAAGACGCCGGCCGGCCGGCCGGCCGCGTCGAGAAGCACCCGGCCGTCGGGCGCCAGCGTGAGAGACCGCTTGCCGCGCGTCACCCCGACGAAGTCGGAGACGAACTCGTCGGCGGGGTGCGCGAGGATCTCGGCAGGCGTGCCGCGTTGCGCGACCCGGCCGCCGACCCGGAAGATGATGAGCTGCTCCCCCAGAAGCAGCGCCTCGTCGATGTCGTGGGTGACAAAGACGACCGTTTTGCCCAGCTGCGACTGCAGGCGTAGAAGCTCCTGCTGCAATTCGGTGCGCACCAGCGGGTCGACCGCGCCGAACGGCTCATCCATGAGGAGGATGTTCGGATCGCTCGCGAGGCCGCGTGCCACGCCGACCCGTTGCTGCTGGCCCCCCGAAAGCTGTGCGGGGTACCGGCCGGCAAGGGATTCGTCGAGGCCGACCGTCTGCATCAGGCCCCGTGCCCGCCGGGCCGCCTCACTTCTCGAGACACCGTTCAGGCGCGGCACGGTGGCGATGTTCTGCAGCACCGTGCGGTGCGGCAGGAGGCCGGAATTCTGCATCACGTAGCCGATGCTGCGCCGCAGCCGCACGGGGTCCATGCCGGCCACGTCCTGGCCGTCGATGAGGACGGTGCCGGAGGTGGGCTCGACCATGCGGTTGATCATGCGCAGAATCGTCGTCTTGCCGCTGCCGGAGGAGCCGACGAGCACCGTCGTACGATGCGAGGCGGCGACCATGTCGAAGTCAGAGACGGCGAGGGTGCCGCCGGCGTAGCGTTTGGTGACCGACCGGAATTCGATCATGCTTGTGGTTCCCATCCGTCGAGCATTGGCGTGCCGTGACGTGTATCCACCGTCTCAAGCCAAACACCGCTTCGCCCGGATGGCAAATACCAGCGGGTCCGTGCCGATCGCCGCAGGCCGGGGCGGCCACGACACATCTCACCCTGTGTAGCGGCGCCCGGGCCTGACATATTCCAGACCGGCACACCGCGCCCGGCCGGCCAGATGCGGCGGGACCGCGTGCGAGACTGGTTCGATGGCCCTCTTCGTGCGACATCCGGCCGGCGACGCGCCAAAACTGGCGCACCGCGCGGCCCGCATCGAAGACCGCCTGCACCGATTCCTCTCCAGGCGGGCCCGGCGACACGGCCATGTGACGACGATCGTCGCCTACACCGGCTATGGCGACACCCACCGGGTGCGGATCCTCGCCCGGGTGCTGCTCGTGAAGGAGCCGCGCCAGGGTTCCCGCGCGGAGCGACGCCAGCGCGGCGAGCACGTGCGGGGCTGGCGCGCGTTCCTCAGCGTGCCGGTCAGCGACGCCCGGGTGACGATCACGATCGGCGGCCGCAGCTGCACCGTGCATCCCGACCGCGGCGGCGTCGTCGACCATACGCTGGCGATCGACCTGGACCCCGGCTGGCACACCGCGACGCTCTCCACACAGGCCGCCACCAAGACCTGGCCCGCGCCGGTCTTCGTCGTCGACCCCCGCGCCGACTTCGGCATCGTCTCCGACGTGGACGACACGGTCATGGTGACGGCCCTGCCGCGCCCGTTCCTGGCTGCATGGAACACCTTCGTGGTCGACGAGCACGCGCGGGTGCCCACGCCAGGCATCGCGGTCATGCTGGAACGCCTCGTCGCCGAACATGCCGGCGGACCGGTCGTCTACGTCTCGACCGGGGCGTGGAACGTGGCGCCGGCGGTGACACGGTTCCTCTCGCGCAACCTCTACCCGCCCGGTCCTCTCCTCCTCACGGACTGGGGTCCGACCCACGACCGGTTCTTCCGCAGCGGCACCGAACACAAGCGGCAAAGCCTCGAACGCCTTCACGAGGAGTTCCCGCAGATGCGCTGGCTCCTGCTCGGCGACGACGGCCAGCACGATGAGCAGACCTATGACGAGTTCGCGCTGCGTCACCCGGACAATGTCGCAGCAGTGGCGATCCGCCAGCTCTCGCCGAGTGAAGCCGTCCTGGCCGGCCGACGCAAGAAGACACCTCGTCGAACGGTGCGTTCGCACGTTCCGTGGGTGGCCGCACCC
>DASTNL010000164.1:0-7467 GCA_035720905.1 Microbacteriaceae bacterium | reverse complement strand
CGCGAGTTCGGGCAGGTCGCCGTCGTCAGGCGGATCGTGACGGTCGCGTCGGCCTGGTCGTCGACCTCGATGCCGGGGACCATGTTCAACTCGGTGATGGGCCGCCGGATCTCTGGGTCGATGACCTGTGTCAGCGCACCGTGGATGCGCGGCACAAGGTAGCCGTACGCGCTCGTCTCGTCTGCGGCGATGCCGCTGCGACCCGTCTTCGGCCCGGCGCCCCGCGGCTCTGGAGCTTCGGCTGACGGGTGCTGCTCGTCAGACATTGAAGCCCAGCGCCAGCATCATGTCGCGGCCGTCTTCGGTGACCCGCGCGGGGCTCCACGCCGGCATCCAGACCCACTCGACGACGTGCGAGGGCACGATGCCTTCGATCGCCTTCGCGATCTGGCTGCCGATGATCCCTTGGTGGCCGCATTCGGCGGAGGTCAAGGTTGCCTTGATGAAGAGGCGTTGGTTGGCCGCATCCCACGTGTAGCCGTACACGAGACCCAGGTTGACGATGTCGACGCCCAGTTCGGGGTCGATCACGTCTTTCAGGGCCTCTTCGACCTTCTCGATCAGTTCGGCGTCGGGCTCCGTCATGGCGGGTGCTTTCTCTGGCTGGTCGTTCGAGTCGTCGGGGGTCGTGTCGGGCGTGTTCCGGGCGTCGGGGCCCGCGTCGCCCGGCGATGCCCCGGTGTCGACGACGATCTGCCCGTCGGCCACCCAGACCGCGAAGACCGGCACGGGCTCGGTGGCCGGCAGCGACAGCGCGTCGCCGGAATCGAGGTCGAAGACGGCACCGTGCGCCCAGCATTCGACCGTGTGACCCTCGACGAAGCCCTCGGAGAGCGATATCTCCTCGTGGCTGCACGTGTCGCCGATCGCGTGCAGGCCGCCGTCGTCGTCCCGGACGACCGCGACGGGAAGGCCGTCGATGACGACCCTCTTCAACTCGCCGACGTCCAGTTCGCTATCGGAGCAGATGGTGACCGGCATGTTCCCGACTATAACTAATTAAGCGCATTCGGATCCTCTAAAAGTGCGACGCCCGCGGCCTGTCGCTTGACCGCCCGGATGGCGCGCATAGCATGGAGAAGCCACGTGCCGCGGGGGTGAACGCAAGGAGGAGACGCCATGGCCTATGTTATCGGTGCGGCATGCATCGACGTGATGGATCGGGCGTGCGTCGACGAGTGCCCGGTCGACTGCATCTACGAGGGCGAACGCTCGCTCTACATTCACCCCGACGAATGCATCGACTGCGGTGCCTGCGAGCCCGTGTGCCCGGTCGAGGCGATCTCGTACGAAGACGACGTGCCCGATCGATGGAGCGACTTCATCGCCGACAACGAGCGTTTCTTCGCGAAGCCGCTGCCCGGCATCGTCGAGCCGCTGGGGTCGCCGGGTGGCGCTGCGAAGCTCGGCCCCACCCACGTCGACACCGAGCTGGTGGCCGGTTACCCGCCGCTCGACGAGCGCGACGACACGGTCGACAACCGGAACGGCTTCACGCACTAAGCAGCCGGGCCGCTGTCGGGCCCGCAGGCCGGGGCCGGGGCACGGGGCCGGGGCTGGCGCACGGTACCGTAAGACGGTGAACGACGAGACACTGCGCGAGCCCCATCTGCTGCCTGACGGAACGGATCTCGGCCCGCTGCCGAAGGTCTCGCTGCACGACCACCTCGACGGGGGGCTGCGCCCGCAGACGGTGATCGAGCTGGCCGATCAGGACGGCGTCGAGATTCCGGAACACGACGCCGGTCGCCTTGCCCGCTGGTTCGCCGAACACGCCGACTCCGGCAGCCTCGTCGAATACCTGCGCACCTTCGACGTCACCGTCTCCGTCATGCAGACGAGGGCCGCCCTGACCCGCGTCGCCGGGGAATTCGTCGACGACCTCGTCACTGACGGGGTCGTCTACGGCGAGGTGCGCTGGGCGCCCGAGCAGCATCTGTCCCGCGGGCTCACCCCCGACGACGCCGTCGACGCGGTGCAAGAGGGCATCGACGCGGCCGTCGCGCGCGCGGCGGCCGGGGGCCACGAGATCAGGGTCGGCCAGCTCGTCTCGGCGCTGCGGCACCGCCCGAACGCGCTGGAGGCCGCGCGTCTCGCCGTGCGCCATCGGGGCGCCGGGGTCGTCGGGTTCGACATCGCCGGCCCCGAAGACGGTTTCCCGCCCGCCGGCCACCGCGAGGCCTTCGACTACCTGGCGCAGAACCTCTTTCCTGTGACAGTCCATGCCGGCGAGGCGGCCGGCGTCGAGAGCATCCGTGGGGCGCTCGTCGACGGCCGTGCATTGCGGCTCGGCCACGGGGTGCGGATCGCCCAAGACCTCGGTGCCGACGGCGCCACGCTGGGTCCGGCCGCTCGGTGGGTGCGAGACCGGCGCGTGCCGCTCGAACTGAGCCCGTCCTCCAACGTGCAGACCGGCGCGATCGCGCCGTGGGGCGCGAGTCTCCGGGAGCATCCGTTCGACAGCCTCTACCGGCAAGGCTTCACCGTGACGGTCAACACCGACAACCGCCTGATGAGCGCCACGACGCTCACCCGCGAGCTCGCGCTTCTGGCCGAGACGTTCGGTTACGGCCTCTCAGACATCGCCCGGTTCCAACGGAACGCGGCCGAGGCAGCGTTCTTGCCGCTGCCCGAACGGGAAGAGCTCGCGCGGCGCCTGGCTAGCGCCTACGCCGCCGTGTGACGGCCGCCGGCGCGGCTACGGGTTCGTCGGCCGATGGGCGACGCACGGCGGTGTGGCGGCCGCTGCGCCAGGCGCCGCCCCGCCGGCGGTGGCACGACCGACACCGGGCGGGCCGGCTGCCCGTCGTCCGGCGGCTGGACGGTATGTGCGGTGCATGAGGGGTCGGGCGTCAGCGGCCGCGCAGAATCGGCCGGTACGCTACGAATATGGATCTCCCGCCGCTGCGTGACCCGGCCATTGTGCTGCGGGCCCGCGCGGAGGGTTGGCGTGAGGCCGTGTCTCTCGCGGGTGCGGCGCTCGAGCGTGCGGGATGCACGGGCCCCGGCTACACCCGGCGGATGATCGACGTCGTCGAGGAGTTCGGCGCCTACATCGTCATCGCCCCCGGGCTGGCGCTTGCCCACGCCCGGCCCGGCCCCGACGTTCTGGCCGACGGGTTGAGCGTCGTGACGCTCGAGGGCCCGGTGGAGTTCGGGCATCCCCATAACGACCCCGTGCGGGTCGTCGTGGGCCTGGCGCTGCGCACGCCCGACTCGCATGTGACCGGGGTCGCCGCCCTGGCGAACGTCTTCAACGACCCCGGGGCGGTCGAACGCCTCGTGCGTGCGGCCACCAAGGACGACGTGCGTGCGGTTATGACGGTGGGTCCGGAGGCCTCGTCATGACGTACGGCCGCGCGGTGCGTTCGTGCGCGGCAGGTTTCGGCGTGGCGACGGGGTCCGTGTCGTGTCCGTTCGTTGTGGCCCCCGGCGCCCTGCACCGTGACGGTCGCGAAAAGGTGGGAGTGCGATGAAGATCGTGGCTGTCTGCGGCGCCGGAATCGGCACCTCGGCGATCCTGAAGCTCAACGCCGAGCGTGCCTTGGAACGGCTCGACATCGACGCGGTCGTCGAGGCGGGCGACCTCGCCTCCGTCACCGGGCGGCACCGCGACGCCCAGGTGATCCTCACCTCACCACAGCTCGCCGGGCGTCTTGGCCCGACCCGTGCCGACGTCGTCGTCATCGACAACTATCTCGATGTCTCCGAGATCGCCGACAAGCTGGAACGCGCCATCGGCTGAACCCGCACCGGATGCGGGCCGGGCGGTCCGGCGTGCGTTAACCATTGTTACGGCCCGCGCGCGGCGCGGGTAAGGCCCGACATAGGTTGGCGTTGACGCGGCCGCGAGGCCACGCCGTGATGACGGCGGGCGGTCACGGCCCCCGCCCAAGACCGCCAGGTGAGCCACGGCGCACACGGCGACGACGAGGGAACGGAGGCGGGCGGTGACGATCGAACAAGTTCATCGGTGGGAGGACGAGCCGGCCATGGCCTCCGAGAGCCTCGATGCCGAGGCATTCAAGAAGGTCTTTCGACGGCATGCCGCGGGGGTGGCCCTGATCACGGCGGACGCGGGCGACGGGCCGGTCGCGTTGACGGCGACCAGCGTGTTCTCGATCAGCGCGGTGCCGCCGCTCCTAGCCTTCTCCCTGTCAGACGAGTCGTCGGCGGCAGAGACCATCGGCCGTGCGGAGACGCTCGTCGTGCACCTGCTCTCCGCCGACCAGCTGGGCCTTGCCAAGCTCGGCGCGACGACCGGCATCGACCGGTTCGCCGACGACTCCATCTGGGAGAGGCTGGCGACGGGCGAGCCGTATTTTCCGGCCGTGCACACGTGGATCCGCGGCCGGATCGCGAACCGCATGCGGGCGGGCAACTCGACAGTCCTCGCCGTGCGGGGCCTGGAGGCGCGCTGGCCGCAGGCCCCCGAGGCGGAAGCGCCGCTCGTCTACGTCAGCCGCACCTGGCACGCCCTCGACGCTCGCTCCCGCATCGCCTGACGGAGCCGGTCCGGCCGGGCCGAAGCTTCTTTCCCGCAGGAAAAAGGTGTGTGCGGCACCGCCTCGGCAGGCGGCGCCGCACACACCTTTTTCGCGTCTTACTCGGGGAGCGGGTCGAACGCCGTCTCCTTCATGCCGATGTAGAAGAGTGTCGAGATCACCATCAGAGCGACGAGGTACCAGGGGAAGAACGTGCCCAGGTGCAAGGCGGTCAGCTGGGTGCCGACCATGGGGATCGTGCCGCCGATCAACCCGACGGTGAGCGCGTAGGGGAAACCCAGGCCGGTGGAGCGGAAGGAGGCCGGGAACATCTCTGCGAAGGCCGGCATCGAACTGGCCTGCAGCAGGTCGAGAACCAGGAGGCCGAAGGATTGCGCGATGACGAGAGACCAGATCCAGGGGCTGAGGAACGTCATCGCAGGCACGGTGCCGACCGAGAGGATCACGCCGGCCGCGATCATCGTGGCCTTGCGCCCGTATCGGTCGGACAGGTAGCCGGCGGGGATCGCGCCCGCGATCGAGACGAGAAGGGAGATGAGCATGGCCGCCATCGTGTCTTTCGGGGCGATGCCCGCCGACGTCGTGGCATAGGCCGGCATGTAGGCACCCCAGGCGTACACCATGGCCGTGAAGCCGAGCACGATGCCGACGACCATGATCGACTGCCGCGGGTGGCGACGCAGGGCGGTGAAGATGCCGATGTGCTCGCCGCGCACGCGGTGCGTGTCGAGGGTCTCCTTCATGCCGCGGCGCAGCCAGACGCCGCCGAAGGCGATCGCCGCGCCGATGCCGAACACCACGCGCCAGCCCCACGTCGTCATCTCTGCGGTGGAGAGGAACGAGGAGAGCCCGAAGATGAGAAGCACGACGGCGAGCTGGCCGATCGCGGCGATCGCGGTCAGATAGCCGGCGACGCGGCCCCTTTTGCCGGTGGGCGACATCTCCATCGCGAAGGCCGACAGCGAGGCGTATTCGCCGCCGATGCAGAACCCCTGGATGATGCGCGAGACGAGCAGCAGAAGCGGGGCCGCAAGCCCGATCTGCGCGTAGGTGGGGGCGAGCGCGATGATGAGGCTCGCCGCGCCCATGCCGTAGACGGTGAGCATCAGCGTCGGCTTGCGCCCGATGCGGTCGGAGAGGAAGCCCAGCACCAGGCCGGCCAGCGGCCGGCATAGGAAGCCGACGGCAAGGATGCCGAAGCTGCCGAGCAGCGAGACGAGGGCCGGCGTGTTCGCCGGGAAGAACAGGCGTGCGAAGTAGACCGACAAGAACGCGTAGGCGTTCCAGTCGAACCACTCGATCAGGTTGCCGATGGCGCCCGCCATCAGCTGCCGGCCCGAGACGCCCGGGATGATGGTGAAGGTTCTGCGTAGCCGCGTGGTGGTGCCTGCCCCCGCGGTGGTGCCGGGTGCGTCGATCGTTGGTTGGGCCATGCCCTCTCCTGCTCTGGTGGGCGGCCGCGCACCGTTCAGACTCGACCGCTTGGATGTCTTGAGAGCCATCTTGGGACGATCGGTGGCGGGCCGCGCTGCGGCGAGAAACAAGGGGAAACCTGGGGTCACGCGGCGTAATATGCCGTCCCGCGGTCCGTCCGGGTGTCGGCGAAGACCCGGTGTTCCCTCGTCGGTGCCGCGGACGCGGAACGCCCGGGAGGCGGGCCGGAGGGCTTGGAGAGTGCGGCCAAGACACGGCGGGCCAGCCTGTCGTTCTCGCGGAAGGCGAGTCCGTTCGTGCCGGGCCGGGTGAACGCGCCGGTGACCGGGGCGCTTGTGAAAGGTCCGAGGGCGTAGCGCGCCGGATGCGGCGAGCCGTCGGCGCCGACGACGGCGAAGGCGTCTGGCACGACCTCGATCCGGCCCGTGGTGCGGCCATGCCCAAGGGGCGCTTCTCTGGCCTGGCCGGTGTCGACGAGGTGCCGCAAGAGCGGGTCGGGGCCGTGTGCCGCGCGCGGGGCGGGCAGCCAGGCGTCGACGAGGGCGGCGGCCGCCACCTCGCCCGGGGCGTTCTCGCCGCGGGCGAGGAACGTGCCCGACCGGGCGTCGCCGGTGACCTCGAGGCCGCCGCCGAGAAACGTCACGACGCCCGCGCGAGAGAGCGCGAGCAGCTCTTCGAGGCGACGCGCCGGCGGGCCGCTCGCGATCGAGCTGAAGTAGGGCCGCCACCAGCCCTCCAGGTCGCGTGCGCGCGACGCCGCCGTCCAGTCGGCGCCGGCCATGCCGACGACGACGCCGAATGACTCGAGAAGCGAGAGGAAGAGCCCGAGGCTTGCGCTGTGCCGGGGCAGGGTGCGTCGACGCAGGTCGTCGCGAATGTAGCCGCGCAACGCCTCTTGCAGTGCACCGGAGCCCTCGAACCGGCGCCCTGCCAGCGGCCGGGTGAGCCGGGCGAGGTCGAGCCGGTCTGCCGGGTCGGGCACGCTCGCGGCGACGAGGGCCCGCAGTCCCTGGCCGAACGGGTCGAGCGGGGCGAAGCGCTCGGCGAACTGCGCCCAGCGCACGCGCACGTGCTGCGGGTGCCCGGTGAAAAGCTCCGCGTAGTAGCCGTGCAACATCTCTTTCGCGATGAACGGCCAGACCTGGCGGGCGAAGTCGAGCCTGCGCCGGCCGGCCAGTTCGGCCGCCCGTCGTGCGGTGAAGAACCGGGCGCCGGGCCGTGTGCCTTTGAGCCGGGAGGTGATCTTGGCGTGGTAAGGCACGCCACGCCGGGAGCCGAGGAAGAGTCGCGGCTCCCGGCCGGAGGGCAGGTAGCGAAGCCCGGAGGGGTCGCGCGTGAACCGGCCGCCGCGCCCTTCGGTGAGGAGCACGACGAGGTCGGTCGCCGCGAGACCCATGCCGCGCACGATGACGGGCTCGGCCGGCGCGATCGGCGACAGGTCGGTGTCGGCCGTGAACGAGGGCGGCAGGTAGAACGCGCCCGACTCCCGCGCGAACGTCGTGAGGCTCACCTCTTTGCCGGCCGTCCA
>DASTNL010000163.1:0-6380 GCA_035720905.1 Microbacteriaceae bacterium | reverse complement strand
ATTCCCGCCCCTCGGCATCCACGATGTACGGGCCGTGGCCTGAGACCATGAACGGCGGCGGGCCGCCGACCGAACGATCTGCGCGCACCGGCGAGTCGACCCCGCCGGGAATGACGACCCGGGCGCGCGCGAAGAGCGCGTCGTTGCTCGTCACCGGCGTGCCGACCGCCGGGCGACTTCCAACGCGAAGTAGGTGAGCACCGCGTCGGCGCCGGCTCGCAGAATGCCGGTGAGCGTCTCCGTCACGATCCGCTCCCGGTCGATCCAGCCGCGTGCCGCCGCCGCCTGAATCATCGAGTACTCGCCCGAGACCTGGTAGGCCCACACCGGCACCCGGCTCGCCCGCGCGACGTCGCTCAACACGTCGAGGTACGCCATCGCGGGTTTCACCATCACGACGTCGGCGCCCTCGGCGAGGTCGAGCTCGGCCTCGCGCAAGCCCTCCCGCCGATTCGCCGGATCTTGCTGGTAGGTGCGGCGGTCGCCCTGTAGCTGCGAATCGACGGCCTCGCGGAACGGGCCGTAGAAGGAGGAGGCGTATTTGGCCGCGTAGCCGAGGATGACGGTGTCGATATGCCCCGACTGGTCGAGTGCATCACGCACGGCCGCGACCTGGCCGTCCATCATGCCGGAGAGGCCGACCACCTGGGAGCCCGCCTCCGCCTGCGCCACCGCCATGTCACGGTACCGCAGGAGCGTCGCGTCGTTGTCGACCCGCCCCTGGCCGTCGAGAACGCCACAGTGTCCGTGGTCGGTGAACTCATCGAGGCACAGGTCAGTCTGCACGACGAGCGCGTCGCCGACCTCTTGCGCGACCGCGCGGGTGGCGACGTTGAGGATGCCCCGCGGGTCGGTCGCGCCGCTGCCCACCGCATCCCGATGCTCCGGCACGCCGAAAAGCATGATGCCGCCGAGGCCCGCCTGAGCGGCATCTGCCGCCGCCTTCTTCAGCGAATCGAGGCTGTGCTGCACGACGCCCGGCATCGCCTCGATCGGCACCGCCTCCGTCGCGCCCTCGCGCACGAAGACGGGCAGAATCAGCCGGCTCTCGTCGATACGCGTCTCAGCGACGAGTCGCCGCAAGGCGGCGGTGGTACGCAGGCGGCGGGGTCTGACGGTCGGGTGGAGAACGTCACTCACTCCTCTAGCGTAGGTCTAGCCACCGTCGGGCCGCGGTCGGGCCGTGGAATAACGCCATGGGTAGCCGGATTGTCTTGAGAGAGCCGGGGCAAGACGGTCGACACGGCCTGCGGCCCGAGGGCGTCCAGGAAAGGAAGCGATGTTCGAGATCGGCGTGATCACGTTTGGCGAGGTGACGACCGACCCCGTGACGGGCGTCCTGCCGACGGCCCGGCAGCGAGTCAAAGAGACCATCGAGCAGGCGAAGGTGGCCGACGAGGTGGGCCTCGACGTCTTCGGAATCGGTGAGCATCACCGCAGCGACTTCGTGGCGAGCACCCCGGCCATCCTTCTGGCGGGCGCCGCGACGGCGACGAAGAACATCCGGCTGACCAGCAGCGTCAGCGTGCTCTCTACGAGCGACCCCGTGCGGGTCTACGAGGAGTTCGCGACCCTCGACCTGCTCTCCGGCGGCCGCGCCGAAGTCATCGCCGGGCGCGGTTCGTACACGGAGTCGTTCCCCCTGTTCGGGTACTCGCTCGAAGAGTATGACGAGCTCTACGAGGAGAAGGTCGGGCTGCTCCTGAAGATTCGCGACGAGAACCCGGTCACCTGGTCGGGCCGGATGCGCGCGCCGCTCGAAGCCGCCGACGTCGCGCCGCGGGCGCTGCAGGAGAAAATGCCGATCTGGCGCGCCGTGGGCGGCAGCCCAGCCTCGGCGGTGCGGGCCGGGCGGGCTCGCATGCCGCTCATGCTCGCCTTCATCGTGGGGCCCCTCGCCGCCTTCCAACGCTTGGCCGGGTACTACCTCCAGGCTGCCGACGAGGCGGGTATGCCTGCCGCCGAGACCCGCATCGGCGCCGCCGTGCACGGTTTCGTCGGCGCGACAAGCCAAGACGCCCGCGACACGATGTTCCCGTACTTTTCTCGCGGCATGAACGAGAACAACCATCAGCGCGGGGTCGGTTTCGACCTGCCGCGGGCCGCCTTCGAGGCGCAGGCGACCCCGGGCGGCATGCCGGTGGTCGGCAGCCCGCAAGAGGTCATCGACAAGATCATGACGTACCACGAGGTGTACGGCATCGACCGCATCCTTCTGCAGATGGGGTTCGGCGGCGTGCCGCAGCGCGACCACCTGCGGGCGATCGAATTGCTCGGCACCGAGGTGGCGCCGGTCGTGCGGCGAGAACTGGGCGGAGCCGACACCGGGGGCGACGGCGAGGCGGCAGACGCCTCCTCCTCAGCCGACGCGACCCGGATCAACGCATGACGCCGCCCGCAGAGGGCACAGCCGACGGCCTCGAACCGAACGGGGTCGGCGGGAAGGCCGACGCGGCAGCTGGTCTGACCGGTGTCGCGCCCACCGATGCCGCCGTGGCCTCCGAGGCGGCGTCTGCCGGCAAGGCCCCGCTGCGGGTCGTCATCGTGAACGGGAGCCCCAGCGACCCGGCGACGTCGAAGACCGTTGCCCTCGCGGACCTCGCCGCCGACGAAGTGCGCGAACGCTGGGATGCGACCGTCGCGAGAGTGGATGTCTACGCGATAGGCCCCGACCTCACCGGAGCGATCCTGCGCGACGACGCCGGGCCACAGGCCGGCCGGGCGCTGGCTCTCGTAGAAGGCGCCGATCTGCTCCTCGTCGCGGTGCCGGTCTTTCGCGGCTCGTACCCCGGAATGTTCAAGCATTTCCTCGACCTCATCGAGCCCTACGCGCTGGCCGGCAAGCCGACCCTGCTTCTGGCGACGGGCGGCAGCGAACGACACCTGCTCGTCATCGATCACGAGCTACGGCCGCTTTTCGCCTTCTTTCAGGCGTTCGTCGCGCCGGTCGGCGTCTACGTGGGCGCCGAGTCGTTCGACGGCACCCTTATCCTCGACCCGGCGGTGCAGACCCGCCTGCGGCTCGCATTGGGCGACCTCGTGCCCCTTCTCGGCCCGACGAGGTAGCCGCGGCGCACACTGGTCTCATGACCGATGCGCCGCTGCCGCCCGAGCCGGGCCAGGGTGAGTGGGAGGGCCGCGCCCAGCCTCCCCATATCAGCGGCTTTCGCATCGACCGCTACCACCTGGCCGAGGCGGGCACGCTTGACCATCGCGGCCGGCGCTATCGCCTGCGGCTGACGGATGACGACACGTGGAGTATTCGCGGCCCCTCCGGCGAGGTCATCGGTACCCTCATCATCCTGATCCCCCAGACCGGCGGCGGCGTGCCCGTCTATGCCACACGCCGCCCCGGGTCGACCCGCCTGGAGCATCAAGGCACCGACTGGCGCAGCATCACGGCCGCCCTCGTCAACGAGACCCTCGAGCCACCGGCACGCTGAGCCCCTCCACAGCCCGTACTCCCTCGTCGACGCCCACCAGGCGGCCGACACCGCCGTCGAGTACGCCGCCACTTTCTAGGCTCGGTACATCTGCCACAACTACACTGGTGCCGCGACCCTGCCTGCGCGGTGAAAGGGGGTGCCCGCCCATGCCGATCACACAGAGCATTCTCGATGTTGCAGAGCGCCACCCCGGCCGAGTGGCGATCGCCGACAGGCGGGAACGCCTCGACTACGCCGGGCTGGTCGCCGACAGCCGGCGCACCGTCGCCGCGGTGCGGACCCTCGGCGAGGGATCCCGGGTGCGCACGATCGGCGAGGCGTGCGGCATCCCGGTGACGGCGTTCTGCCTGTTCTCCGCGTTCCACACCGCGAGGCTCGTGGCGGGGCTGGCCGGCTACCGGGCCGTCAGCGCCGTCATCGACCCACGCTGGCCGATCGACCACCAGGCCGGCGCCATCCTCTCTTGCGGCGTGAGCCTCGTCGTGGCCGATCAGACGGGGCTGGCCGACGCGCTCGCGGCCCGCGGCTGGGGCGGCCGCATCGTCAGCCTGCCAGAATTCCAGCGGGTCGCCGCGAGTGCGGCACCTGCCGAGCCGCCGACGGCCCGCGCCGGCAGCGAGCCGTTCTTGCTGCTCTTCTCCTCGGGCACGACCCACGCCCCGAAGGCGTTCGTCAAGACCCGCTACCAGTACCGGCAGAACTTCACGGTCTCCAGCGCGCACCTGGAGCCACTGCCCGGTGAAGCAACGCTGGCGCCCGGCCCCGTCTCGTACAGCCTCACGCTGTATGCGGTCATCGAGGCCCTCGCCTCCGGCGGCAGCATCCACCTGGCAGACACGGCAGACCCGCGGGCGGCGGCACGGCGCATCCCTGAAGAGGGCGTGACCCGGGTCGTCGCCGTGCCGGCGCTCGTGCGCGGGCTTCTCGCGGCAGCCCGAGACGGCGAACTGGCCGGCCTCAGACTCGTCGTCTCCGGCGGCGCGAACCTCACCGAAGAGACCCGACGGCTCTTTCACGACCTGCTGCCGAACGCGCAGCTCATCAGCTATTACGGCGCCGCCGAGATCGGCTTCATCGGCGACAGCCGGTCGGGCGACGGCACCCTCATCGACGTCTATCCGGGCATCGGGGTGCGGGTCGCCTCCGATGCCGGCGAGCCGCTGCCGGCGGGCGAGGCCGGCACGGTCTGGGTGCGCGCGGAGGCGTGCTCCGACGACTACGTGGCGGGCACGGCGAGCGAGCCTCTGCAGGTGGACGGCTGGGCGAGCGTGCACGACCAGGGCAGCATGGCGGGCGGTCGCCTGCGCCTGGCCGGCCGCGCAGGCGACATCATCACGACCGGCGGCCACAACGTCTCCCTGAACGAGGTCGAGCGGGCATTCGACGGCATGCCGGGCCTCGGCGTCGCATGCGCCGTCGCGATGCCGAGCGCGCAGCTCGGGCACGTCGTCGCCCTCGTGGTAGAAGGCGAGGCACCGCCAAAAGCCGAACTCTTATCGCGTGCGCGAGCCCGCCTCGCGCCGCAGTTCGTTCCGCACCGGTGGTTTCAGGTGCCGCGCCTGCAACGCACGGTGGGCGGCAAGATCCGCCGCGGCGCGGTGGCCGACCAGGTCGCGGCCGACGGCCCGGAGGTGGTGCGACTGTGACAAGAAGCGAGGCGACTTATCCGCGCGGGGGCGCCCGTCGGGGTGAGGCGCGTCACGTCGTCGTCGCGGGGATGGGCGCCCTCACCCCCTGCGGCTCGGGTGTCGGCGCCCTGTGGGGGGCCGTGCGGAACGGCCGCAGCGCCATCGAGGTTCTCGACGACAACGTGTTCACGGGGCTGCCGGTGCGCATCGGCGGGGTCGTGCGCGGGTTCGACGCGGAGGCGGTGCTGTCACGCGCCCTCGCACGCCGGCTGATGCCGGCCCAGCAGTGGGCGGTCGCGGCTGCCGACGAGGCGATGCGACAGGTCGGCGTCGCGCTCCCGTCGCCGGGGTCAGACGGGCCAGCGGGGTGGGCGCGCCTGCCGTGGAGCCCGCACCGGTTCTCCATCATCACGGCGACGGGCTCCGGCCCGGTCGACGCGACGCTCCAAGCCGAGGCCGCGTTCCAGGCGCGCGGGCCGCGCGGTGTGCCGGTCACCTTCGCCGCCTACGGCGCCCCCGATGCGGTGGGCACGGTGCTGGCGAAACGGTACGGCGCGACGGGGGCCTCGCACGCCCTGTGCGCGACCTGCGCCAGCGGATCCAGCGCCCTCGGGCAGGGGATGCGACTCATCCGGCACGGCTACGCCGACGCGGTGCTGGTCGTCGCCGTCGAAGACTGCCTTAACCCGGTCAACCTCTCGTCGAACGCGAACCTGCGGGCGCTCGCGACCGGGTACGAAGACAATCCTGCCGAGGCTTGCCGGCCGTTCGACCGGGGCAGGCGCGGCTTCGTCATGGCGCAGGGCGCGGCCGCGATGCTCCTGACAGCGGCGCCCTCAGACGGCTGGCGGAACTCCGACACCGACGGGCGTGGGGCCGGCGGCGACCGAGCCGTGATACCGGCCCTCGCGGAGCTCGCCGGGTTCGGCGCCGCCGAAGACGCCTACCACCCCACCTCGCCGCATCCGGAGGGCCTGGGTGCAGCCTTGGCGATCGAGGACTGCCTGGCGGATGCTGGCGTGACCCCCGACGAGGTGGCCCACATCAATGCCCACGCGACCGGCACCCCAGCCGGTGACGCGGCGGAGATCGCCGCCTTCGACCGCGTGTTCCACGAGGCGGGGCGGCGCATCCCGATCAGCGCGACGAAGGCGGTCACGGGGCACCTGATGGGCGCCTCGGGCGTGGCAGAGGCGATCATCGCGGTCGAGACGCTGCGCTCAGGCGTCCTGCCCGGCACCGGCAACCTGGCCGATTCGGAGTTCCCCGACTGGGACATCGTGGCGGGGCCCTCCCGACCCGCCCC
>DASTNL010000162.1:0-8721 GCA_035720905.1 Microbacteriaceae bacterium | reverse complement strand
GCCGCCGGTGGGCGCCTCGGGCGCCGACGAGCGCCCGCAACGGTGCGAACGTGTCGTTCGTCGCCCGGCCGTCCCACACCAGGCGCCAGAGTGCGGCGGCGAGAGCCGCGTCGTCCAGGCTGCCGACGGCCTGCGAGAGCTGGCGAAAGAAGAACGCCCCGCCGGAGCCCAGCGCGGCGAGAATTCGCCGCTCCAGGCTTTCCGTGTCGGGCCGGAGCCCTTCGGCCGTCGGGCCGTCACCGGTTCTGGCGGTGCCTGTGCCCGCCTCGTCGGCAAGGCCTGCGGGCGCCGGCAGGCTCGTCGCGGCGCCCTGGGCGGTGTGCAAGCTCACCCAACCGTCTTGGCCGCCGATCTGGCCCGAACCCGACCAGAGGACCTCGCCGCCCGAGGTCAGCTCGTCGAGCATCGCCGGCGCGTAGTCCGCGACCCTGGCCGGCAGCACGAGCGACTCCCACGCGGAAGCGGGCAGCGGTACGCCCTCCAGCTGTTCGACGATGGCCAAGACGCCGTCGAGCCCGCGCAGCCGGTGCGGGCCCGTGTGCTGCCAGGCCGGCACGAAGCGGGCGAAGGCCCCCTGATCCACGGGCTCCACCTCGTGCCGGAGGGCTGCGAGGCAGAGCCGCCGGATGCGGCGCAGCACGTTCGCGTCGCACCATTCCGTGCCTTGCGCGTCGGGCCGGAACTCGCCGACCGCGAGCGCGCCATCGGCCTTGAGGCGCTGCAGAACCGGCAGCACGGCGGCCGGGCCGACGCCCAGCCGGCCGGCGAGCTCCCCGGCCGTGAACGGTCCGTGCGTGCGGGCGTGCCGGCGCACGAGGTCGCCCAGCGGGTCGGCGACCGGCTCGGTGAAGGCTCGCGGTATGCCGGCCGGCGTCGCAAGCCCCAGCGCGTCTCTCAGCCGCGCCGCGTCTTCGATGGCGGCAAGCATCGGCTGCCCCGCGATCTGCACGTCGATCGCGCGGTGGGAGCGCACCAGGTCGGCGGCGAGGCCGGCGACCGTCGCCGTCGGCGGGTCGCCCTCGAGCCTCGCCCGCAGCTCGTCGGTGCCAAGCGGGCCGAGGATACGGATCAGGTCGGCCACACCCTCCACGTCGGCGCCGAGGCGCCGGCCGGGGGAGAGTCGCTGCAACGAGAGCTCCAGGTCGGCGATGACGTCGGCATCCAGCAGCTCCCGCAGCTCGACGTGCCCCAGCAGGTCTGCCAGCAGGGCGGAGTCGACACTGAGAGCGGCCGCGCGGCGCTCGGCCAGGGGATTGTCGCCTTCGTACATGAAGGCGGAGACGTAGCCGACGAGCAGACTGCGGGCGAAGGGCGAGGGTTCGGCCGTGGTGGCCTGCCGAAGCCGCACCTGCCGCGCCGCGATCTGCCGCATGAGGCCCGCGAGGGCGTCGATGTCGTAGACGTCGTGCAGGCATTCCCGCACCGTCTCGAGGATGATCGGGAACGTCGGGTAGGCCCGCGCGACCTCCAAGAGCTGGGAGGCCTGCTGCCGCTGCTGCCACAGCGGCGCCCGCCGGCCGGGGCGATAGCGGGGCAAGAGCAGCGCGCGGGCGGCGCATTCCCGGAAACGCGCGGCGAAGAGGGCCGAGGAGCCGACCTCCTCTGTCACGATCTGCGGCACCTCGTCGGCATCGAAGACGAAGAGCTCCGCGCCCGGCGGGTCGGCGTCGCCGTCCGGCACCCGAACGATGATGCCGTCGTCGGCCGCGACGCAGTTGCCGTCGAGCCCGTAACTCTCCCGCACCCGTCGCCCGACCGCGAGCGCCCACGGCGCATGCACCTGCATGCCGTACGGGGAATGCAAGATGACGCGCCAGTCGCCCAGCTCGTCGCGCACCTGCTCGACGACGAGCGTCCGGTCGGTGGGCAGGCCGGCGGCCTGGGCCTGCTCGGCGAGGTAGGCGGTGAGGTTCGCGGCCGCATTGTGGCCGAGCCCTGCCCGGCGCAGGCGTTCCGGGTCGGGGTGGGCCACGAGCTCGCGCTCGAACGCGCCGATCGCGCGGCCCGACTCGGCAGGTCTCGCCGGCGCGTCGCCGTGCCAGAACGGAGTGCGGCCCGGCTCGCCGAAGGCCGGGACGACGACGACCCGGTCGTGTGTGATCTCCTGGATGCGCCAGCTCGTCGCGCCGAGCGCGAAGACGTCGCCGACCCGCGACTCGTAGACCATCTCTTCGTCGAGCTCACCCACCCGGGCGCTCGCGCGCGCCGACCCGTCCGCGGAACCCACGGATCCGGCGACGAACACGCCGAACGCGCCGCGGTCGGGAATCGTGCCGCCGTTCGTCACCGCGAGGCGGGCGGCGCCGGGCCGGCCGGTGATGCGGCCCGCGTCCCTGTCCCACACGATACGAGGGCGAAGGCCGGCGAACCCGTCGGAAGGGTACCGGCCGGCGAGCATGTCGAGCGTCGCGTCGAAGACGCTGCGGGCGAGGGTGTGGAACGGCGCGCTGCGCCGCACCGTCTCGAACCAGGCAGCCACCTCCAGCTCGTCCATCGCGGCCGCCGCGACCGTCTGCTGGGCGAGGATGTCGACCGGGTTCTGGGGAACGTGGATGCTCTCGATGAGGCCGGCCGTCATGCGCTCTGCGGCGACGGCCGCGTGGACGAGATCGGCGCGGTGTTTCGGAAAGATGAGGCCGTGAGAGACGCCGCCGACCTGATGCCCCGCCCGCCCGATACGCTGCACGCCGGCCGCGACCGACGGCGGCGCCTCGACGTGGATGACGAGGTCGACCTCGCCCATGTCGATGCCGAGCTCCAGGCTGGAGGTCGCGACGACGCAGCGCAGCGCGCCGCGCTTCAAGTCGTCTTCGATGCGCTCCCGTTCCGCGTGCGCGACGGAGCCATGATGGGCGCGTGCCAAGACCGGCACGGGCTCCGGCGCGCCGGCGTCGCCCTCGTTCGTGCCATCTTTCTGGCGGGTGGCGTAGATCTCGTTGAGGTTGGCGGTGAGGCGCTCCGCCAGCCTGCGGGAATTGACGAAGACGATCGTCGACCGATGCTGAAGGATGCGCCCGACGATCGCGTCTTCGACGTGCGGCCAGATCGAGCCGGCCCGCTCGCCCGTGTCGGCGGCGGAGGCCGGCGGTTGGGTCATGTCCTCGACCGGCACGACGACGCGCACGTCGAGGCTCCTCGTCGCCGGCGGATTGACGATGTGCACGGGGGCGGCGCCGCCGAGAAAGCGCGCCACCTCTTCGGCGGGCCGCACCGTCGCCGAGAGGCCGATGCGTTGCGCCGGGCGCTCCAGCATCGCGTCCAGCCGTTCCAGGCTGAGCGCCAGGTGGGAACCACGTTTCGTGGCGGCGACCGCGTGGATCTCGTCGACGATGACCGTCTGCACCTGGCGCAGTCCTTCGCGTGCCTGGGAGGTGAGCATGAGGAACAGCGACTCGGGCGTGGTGATGAGGATGTCGGGCGGCGCTCGCCGCAGCCGGCGGCGCTCGGCTTGGGACGTATCGCCCGAGCGGATGCCGACCGTGACGCCCGCGACCCTCTCACCGAGCCTCGCCGCGGCGTGCGCCACGCCCGCAAGCGGAGCTCGCAGGTTGCGTTCGACGTCGACGGCGAGCGCCTTCAGTGGTGAGACGTAGAGCACCCGCGTGCCTGCCTCGGGTCTCTCGCCCGAGACGGGCCGGTGCAGCAGGCGGTCGATCGCCCACAGAAAGGCGGCGAGGGTCTTGCCCGAACCGGTCGGCGCGACGACGAGCACGTGCCCGCCGCCCGCGATCGCCTCCCATGCCTCCGCCTGCACCGGCGTCGCCGCCCGGAACGATCCGTCGAACCAGGCGCGGGTCGCCGGGGAGAAGCGTGCCTCGCTCATACCGTCATCTCAGCACAGACCGGCGACGCTTCCGCGGACGGTACCATGACGGGGTGAAAGAGCCGTTGGCCCCCGAGGCCGCCACCCAGAGCCCCTACCAGGTCCGTTTCGACTGGGGCCTTGCGGGTCTGCGCTCCATCGCGCAGCAGGCGGAGGTGATCGCGGTGGTCGATGCCCTCACCTTCACGACGACGCTCGTCTGCGCCGTCGGATGCGGCTTCGACGTCGTGCCCTGCGAAGACCCCCGCGACAAGGCCGGGGTTGCCCAGCGTTCCGGCGCGCTCGTCGCCGGTGAGCGAGGCGATCCGGGGCTCACCCTCTCGCCCGCGAGCTTCACCCCCGACAACGTGGCTGCCGCTCGGGAGGCGTGGGAGACCCGGCCGCAGGCCGGTGCCGACGCGGGCGGGCGCCCTCGCCTCGTGGTTGCGTCCCGCAACGGCTCGCCGCTGGCCGCCGCGGCGGCCTCGTTCGGCGTGCCCGTCGTCGCCCTCTCGCCGGGCAACGCCGCGGCCGTCGCCCAATGGCTCATCCGGCGTCAAGAGGAGCGCGCGGCCAGGCAGCGCGTCGCCGTCGTCGCGGCGGGGGAGGTGCGTCGCGACGGGACCTTGCGGTTCGCGGCCGAAGACCTGCTTACCGCCGGCGCGTTCGTCGCGGCCTGCAGCGCCGTCGGTCTCGACCACTCGTCGCCGGAGGCGGCCGCGGCCGGCGCCGCATACGAGGGGCTCACGCGCGGGCTGCGCCACCTTCTCATCGCCTCCGTCACCGGCCAACAGCTGGTCGCGGGCGGCGAGAAGGCCGACATCGCGCTCGCCCTGGCCGAAAGCCCGGTCGTACCCGTCTTGCACGACGGCATCTTCACGGCCGCGGGGGCCTTTGTCGCCAGGTGATGAGGTTCGCCGGGTCGAACCCTCGGCCGCACAGCCGGCACGACAGGGGCCGCCTGGGCGTCCGGTAGCGATAGTGGGTATGCCCGCGCGGGCATGTTCCGACCCACGGTGCGAGGTCTTCCGCCACGGCGCCGTCATGCAGGCGCCCGCCGGCGTAACCGATTCTCCTCGCCACCCCGAGCCAGGCGGGCCCGTGGCCGGCGCCGGGACCCGCCAGCGCGTGCGCCACCTCGTGCAGCAGAACCTGGTGGATCTCGTCGTCCCCGTAGCGCGCCGCCAGGTGGCGTGACACGCTGATCCGCTTGCGCGCATAGCTGCAGAGCCCGGCCCTCGTCTTCGCGGTGTCGAACGCAAACGTCCAGCCCGGGTCGAGGTGCAACGCGATCAAGGCGTCAGCCCACAGCCGCACCCGATCGAGCTCCGCCACACCCCCGATCGTAGCGGCGGCCGACGAGTGGGAGGTCAGGGGGTCGTGCGGGGCGGCTCGTGGCGGGCCGCGTCGGGGCCTTCGCGGTGCGTCGGCCGGGCGGGCTTGTCGACGCCCAGGCGCCGCCGCTCGTCACGCCGTGCCTCGACGATTTCGAGCGCCGCCAACGTGTTCTCCAGCTCGGCGTCGGCTACCTGGAGCCTGCGCTGCAGGTCGGCGCTCGTACGCAGGTCGCCGGCGGCCGCCTCGAGGTCTTCCGCGTCGAAGTAGGCGCCGGCCCGATGCGCTCGGGCGAGCGCCTCCGTGTGACGCCATTCGTGGGTCGCGGCTTCGGCGACGACGTCGCTCAGGTCTTTGACGGCGTCGGCCGTCTTGCCCTGCCGGCGGAGCACGCTTGCCCGGCGCACCCGGGCGCGCGCCGCGGTCTCTCGGTCGCCCGTGAATCTGGCCTGCCGCAGCGCCTGGTTGGCGGTGGCGAGCGCCTCGTCGAGCTGGTCCGCGAGGCACAGGAGCGAGGCCTTCTCGCTGAGCGCCGCGAGGCTGCGCATACCGCCCAGCTCCTGCAGGCGCTCACCGATCGCGCGGAGGTCGACGTTCTCTCGCAGGGTCTCGGGATCCCAGCCCAGGATGAAGCCCATGCTCCCCTTCCCTCGGTCACGTCGCGCCGGCCGGCTCGGCCCGCGTGGGGCGATGCCCCGGGTTCGGCCGGAGCGGGGCGCGCCCTTTAACCTAACGCGCCCGGAGGGACCTTCTTCGGTGGCGCGCCCGGCTCCGGCCTCGCCGCGGGCTTGGCCCAAGCCGGGCGGGCGCGGTTCAGCCGCCGAACAGGTGGCCGGGTTCGGGGGAGGGCACGGCGTTGGAATCGGTCGTCACGGGGGCGGCCGCGAACCGCGCGAATTCGGCACCGACGACGGCCTTGGCGGGGTAGGCGCCGGAGGCCAGCAGGCGGGGCAGCCCGGCCAGCGGCAGTGCTGCGTCAGACGCGGCGATGACGATGTTGCCGAACCGGCGTCCTTTCAGCACCGAGTTCTCGGCCAGTGCACAGGCGGCGGTGAAGACGCTCTGCACGGTGGCGGCCTGCGCGCGGGCGAAGCGCAGCGGCGGCCCGTCGGCGACGTTTACGAGAACCACACCGCCCTGTGCAAGGAGAGTCTTCACCTCCGCATAGAACTCGCGGCTTGTGACGTGCGCCGGCGTGCGCGCGCCGCGGAACACGTCGACGACGACGAGATCCGCCGTGCCACGCAGCCCGGCAGGCAGCCGCCCGAGCGTCGCACGGGCGTCTCCGTAGCGAACGCGAATCGAGGCGGGATGCCACGGCAGGCTCTGCCGCACGAGCTCCACGAGTCTCTCTTCCAGCTCGATGACCTGCTGCCGGGAACCGGGGCGGGTCGCCTCGACGTAGCGCGGCAAGGTGAGCGCGCCGGCGCCCAGGTGCACCGCCGTCAGGGCCAGGCCCGGCGGCCGCATGAGGTCGATGACGTGGGCCATGCGGCGCACGTACTCGTAGGTGAGATCCGTCGGGTCGAGGGTGTTGACGTGAGACTGCGGGGTGCCGTCGACGATCAGCTGATAGGCGCCCGGCAGCAGACGGTCGGGTTCGATCCACGCGCGCAGCCTGCTGTGCTCCAGAAGCACCGATTCCGGCAGGGTCGCCGCGATCCGGGCCGCGCCGTGGCCTGCGGTCGGCCGCAGCCGGCGGTGCCGGCCGCGCGCGTCAGCCGCGCCGTGCATGACGGGCCGGGTCCGCGGGCCGTCTGTTCGAGAGTCGGCGGCCCCCGGGCCGCCTCTTCGCACGTGCGTCGGCTCGCAGGCTCACCGGGCCGCCCTGCGGCCGGCCGGGGCGCCCCTCGGCTCCCGTGCTCATCGGCCAGCGCAGGCCGACCGGCACGCTCATCGGCTCACGGGGTCGCCGGAGCCCAGCGTCGCCAGCTCGTCACGCCTGGGCAGGCCCTCCCAGTCGCCGGCGACCGTGCAGACGTAGGCGCCGGCCGTGGCGGCCGTATGCAGGCGGGTCGCCACGGGTGCGCCGGCGAGAAGTTCCGCCAGGTAGCCGGCGACGAACGCGTCCCCGGCGCCGACGGTGTCGACGACGGGCACCGGCACCGCCTGCTGACGGTACTCAGCGCCCGCCACGACGGCCGCGGCACCGCGGGCGCCCAGCTTGATGACGGCCTCCCCCGCGCCGAGCGCGATCAACCCGCGGGCCAGGCGCAGACCGTTCGCGAACGGGTCCGTGTCGCCCGCCGCCGCGGCGTGCCCCGCCCCTTGCAAGGCTTGGGGCGCCGCGTCCTGCCGGCCCCCGGGGGTGCCCGCGCGCGTGGCCGCCGTGGTGGGGCCGAGAGCGATCTCGGCCTCGTCGTCGCCCGCGAAGACGATGTCGGCCAGCGGCATCATCGCGCGATACGCCTCCTGTGCCGCCGTTCGGCTCCACAGGGCGCTGCGGTTGTTGAGGTCGAACGACACCGGCACCCCGGCCTTGCGTGCCACACGCACGGCGTCGAAGACGGCGCCCGCGGCTGTGGCGGAGAGCGCGAGCGTGATACCCGTGACGTGCAGCAGCCTCGCCTCGCGCACCAGGTCGAGGTCGATGTCGGCGGGGCTCAGCCGAGCGCCGGCGAGTCCCGCCCGGTAGTACCAGACCCGGGTGTCGAGCGCCGAGCGGTGCTCCTTGACCATGAGACCCGTCGGGGCGTCGGGGTCGCGCACGGCCTTCACGAGGACGCCTTCGCCCCGGATCTGCCGGATCACCAGCTCGCCGAGCGAGTCCGCCCCGAGCCGGCCGACCCAGGCGGCCGGCACGCCGAGGCGTTGCAGACCGATCGCCACGTTGCTCTCGGCCCCGCCGATGCCGAGGCCGAGCGTCGTCGCGTGCTGCAGCGGGCCGGCCTCCAGCTGGCGCAGGAGCGCCATGGTCTCGCCGATGGTGACGGCGTAGCCGGCAGGCGGCTCGTCATCCGCGCGCCGGGCCGGGCTCACCGGGCGCCCTCGGCCGCGGCGACGACCTCGTGGGTGCGGGCGGCGAGCGCGTCGAGGTCGCCGCCCCGCAACGCGTCGCCGATGAGCGGCCCGCCGACGCTCACGGCGAGCGCGCCCGCCGCCAACCAGGCGGGGATATCGTTGAGGCCCACCCCTCCGGAGGGCACGAATTGCAGGTCGGGGAACGGGCCGCGCAGGTGCTTGCCGAAGGCCGCGCCCACCGTCTGGGCCGGAAAGATCTTCACGGCGCTCGCGCCGGCCTGCCAGCCGGCGTACAGCTCCGTCGGCGTCAGGCCGCCGGGAAAGACGGGAACGCCGCGCGAGACGGCGAGCTCGACGATCGGCACGACGGTCACGGGAGTCACGAGGTAGGCGGCGCCGCCGTCGATGGCTCGTTCGGCCTCGGCCACGGTCGTGATCGTGCCGACGCCGACCGTGAGATCGCCGCGGGCGACGAGCGTGGGCAGGTAGTCGAGGGTGCCGGGCGTGCTGAGCGTGACCTCCGCGAAACGCACACCCCCCTCGGCCAAGACGTCGAGCACGTGGTCGTAGTCGTGCGGCGCCCGGGCGCGCAGCACCGCGATCACGGGGTGTTCGTAGAGTCC
>DASTNL010000161.1:0-10764 GCA_035720905.1 Microbacteriaceae bacterium | reverse complement strand
CAAGGCCTCCCGGGCGGCCTCGAGCGCGGCAGGGCGCCCCGTGACGGTCGCTATGCGCACGGCCGGGGGCAGGCGCAGAAGCGCCCGATCGTCGAGCTCCCGTTCGGCGTAGCGTTCGTGTCGCCACGTGCTGAACGCGTCGGCGAGGGGCCCCGCGACGCCGACGAGCACGACGGGCGCGCCGGGCGCGGCCAGCGCGGCCGCGTTCGTCCAGACCCGCAGGCAGTCCTCCGCCACCCACAGCGACTCGCGGCGCAACATGCGCGCGGCATCCAGCAGAAGGACCGCCCGATACCCGCCCTCGGCGCTCGGCTCGGCGCCGCGGGTCGCGATGACGAGCGCGGGTGTCGCGGGGATGCGATCGACGGGATGTTCACCGTCGGCGACGACGACCGAGAGGCCGGGGAACGCACGGCCGAGCTCCTCGGCGGTGCGGCTCGCTCCGACGCCGATCATTCGCAGCCGCGTGCCGCCGCAGACCGGGCAGGACCAGCCCGGCACGCTGCGGCCGCAGCGGCGACAGGCAGGCGCAGCCCCCGGCGCCGCCAGCCCGAGCGGGCCGTGACAGTGCGGGCAGCGGGCCGGCTCACGGCAGGTGTCGCAGGAGAGCACCGGGGCATAGCCGGGCCTGGCCACCTGGACGAGCACAGGACCGTCCCGCGACGCTTCCTGGGCGGCCTGGAAGGCGCCGGACGGGATGCGGGCGCCGCGGCCGTCGTCGGCCTGCCTGCTCGTCACGATGACGCGCGGCCTGGTGACGCGCTCCGGCCCGGCGGCGGCGAGCCAGCCGATCCGCACGAGACGCTCGACGGCGGTGCTGCGGGCATAGGCCGCGAAGATCAGCGCCGTCGACTGCTGTTGCTGCCGCAGAAGCGCCACGTCGCGTGCGTGCGCGTACGGGGCGCGGGGCTCCGCATGAATCGGATCGCCGTCGTCCCACACGGCGATGAGCCCGAGCTTCGTGGCCGGCGCGTAGAGCGCGGACCGGTTGCCGATCACGATCCGCGGCCCCGCCAGGCACGACAGAAAGGCCCGGTAGCGGCGCGTGTTGCTTCCGGTCGCGTCGATGCGCGCCGTCCACGCGGCCGCGCCCGCACCCGCCAAGGCGGCCTCCACCTCGTCGGTGTCTCGGTGGTCGGGCACGGCGAGGATGGCACTCTCCCCCCGGCGCAGGCACGCGACCGCGGCCGACGCGAGAGTCGGGGCCCAGGAACGCAGCCAGCGCTCGCCGCCCGGCCGTCCGGCCGGGAAGCGCACGACGCCCGGCGGAACCGTCAAGGCGAGGCGGGAGCGCCCTTCGAGGTGCCCCGCGAAGTATCCGGCCGGGTGTCCGGGCGCCGCCGGAGGCTGCGGGAGCGGCGCGCCCGGCTCCTCGCCGGGCCCCGACATCTCGACCCGGGCGGCCCGGGCCGGGATCGCCAGCCGCAGCACGTCGGCGGCCGTGCCTGCCCCGCGGTCGGCGACGGCGCGGGCGAGCTTCCACACCTCCGGTGCGAGTACCGGCAACACGGAGACCACGCCTTCCACCTCGCTCAGCTCACCGTCATGCGCGGGCTCCCGGGCGGTCTCCACCACGAATCCCGTCACGTGCTGGCTGCCGCGGCGAAGCGGCACCCGCACCCGCACACCCGGAGTCACCTGCTGGGCGAGGCGCGCGGGCACACCGTATTCGAACGGATGGTCGAGCTGCGGCAGCAGGCTCTCCAGCACGATGCGCGCGACGAAGGCGTACGGGGGCATGGCCCTAAAAAGCGGCGTCCCGCAGCCGCTCGACGCGATCGGTGCGCTCCCACGTGAAGTCGGCCAGCTCGCGGCCGAAGTGCCCGTAGGCCGCCGTCTGGGCGTAGATGGGCCGCAACAGGTCGAGGTCGCGGATGATCGCGGCCGGGCGCAGGTCGAAGACGGCACGGATCGCGGCGATGATCCGCTGGTCGGGCACGTGCCCGGTGCCGAACGACTCGACGTAGAGGCCGACGGGCCGGGCCGAGCCGATGGCGTACGCGACTTGCACCTCGAGACGATCGGCGAGGCCCGCCGCGACCGCGTTCTTCGCCACCCATCGCAGGGCATAGGCGGCCGAGCGGTCGACTTTCGACGGGTCTTTGCCGCTGAACGCCCCGCCGCCGTGCCTGGCCGATCCACCGTAGGTGTCGACGATGATCTTGCGGCCGGTGAGTCCGGCATCCGCGTGCGGGCCGCCGATCTCGAACCGGCCGGTCGGGTTGATGAGCGTGCGCACCGAGGCGACGTCGAGCCCCGAGCCCTCGAGCACCGGGCGGATGACGACCTCACGGATGTCGGAACGCAGCCGGTCGGTCGTGACTCGGGGGGAATGCTGCGCCGAGACGACCACGGTCTCGACGGTGCGGGGCACCCCCCCGTCGTCGTAGCCCACCGTCACCTGCGTCTTGCCGTCGGGTCGGAGGTAGCCGAGGATGCCCTCACGACGCACTTCGGCCAGACGCTGGGCCATTCTGTGCGCGAGCCAGATCGGCATGGGCATCAGGCTGGGCGTCTCTTTCGTCGCATAGCCGAACATGGTGCCCTGGTCTCCGGCGCCCTGGCCGTCGAGCGGATCCGAGTCGCCCCGGCTCTCGTCGCCGCCCGGCGTGTCGGCCGCGCCACGCGCCTCCAGCGCGGTGTCGACGCCGCGCGCGATGTCTGGTGACTGCTGGCCGATGGAGACGGAGACGCCGCAGGAGCGGCCGTCGAACCACACGTCTGAGGAGTCGTAGCCGATCGAGGTGATGCGATCGCGCACGATCTGCGGAATCTCGACGTAGGCCCGGGTCGTGACCTCGCCCGCGACGTGGACGAGCCCCGTCGTCACCATCGTCTCCACGGCCACCCTGCTCTGCGGGTCGGCCGCGAGGAGCGCGTCGAGGATGCTGTCGGAGATCTGGTCGCAGAGTTTGTCGGGGTGCCCCTCGGTGACGGACTCTGAGGTGAAGAGGCGCAGTTGGCTCATATGCCCTTTCCGTTCGGCCGGTGGGCCGTTCCAGCCGTGCCTGCCCCCGCACAGGCCGGTGTGTCGGCAGCCCTACGCCGACGCGCCCCCCAGCCGGGAGGCGACGGCGTCGAGCACCCCCTCGGCAACGCGGGCTTTCGGCCCGCTGATATCCGTCACTATATCGTCGGCCGCCGACAGCAGGAACGCCGTCGCCTCGCCGGCGCCGAACCCGCTCCTCCAGCCCACCGCGTTCACGACGAGGAAGTCGCATCGTTTCGCGGCAAGCTTGGCGCGGCCACGGGCGACGAGCCCGGTACGATCCGGTTCCGTCTCGGCCGCGAAGCCGACCAGAACGAACGAGCGCTCTGCCAGAGCTCCGACCTCGGCGAGGATGTCGGGGTTGCGCACGAGGCGCAGCCCCGCCTTCTCGTCGAAGGAGTCTTTCTTGATCTTCGTGACGGCGCTCGCCGCCGGCCGGAAGTCGGCGACGGCGGCGCACATGACGACCACGTCCGCCCGTTCCAACGTGTCGCGGAGACTCTGGCGCATGTCGAGCGCGGTCGAGACGTCCACCCGTCGGACGCCGGCCGGAACGGCCACCTCCAGGTGTGCTGCGATCAGCGTGACGTCGGCCCCACGCCGTGCGGCCTCTTCGGCGAGAAGCACACCCTGCCGCCCGGTCGACCGGTTGCCGAGAAAGCGCACCGGGTCGAGCGGTTCCCTCGTGCCGCCCGCCGTGATGACGACCCTCTTGCCTGCAAGGGGCCCTGAGCGGCCGGCCCGGCCTCCGACACGAAGCGCCCGTGCCGCCGCGGCGATCGCCTCGGGGTCAGACATGCGCCCGACGCCGACGTCGCCGCTCGTGAGCCTGCCTTCCTCCGGGCCGACGACGTGCACGCCGCGCCGGCGCAGCGTCGCGAGGTTCGCCTGTGTCGCCGGGTTCTCCCACATTCCGGTGTGCATGGCGGGCGCCACGACGACCGGCGAGGTACCCGCCAAGGCGGTCGCCGTCAAGAGGTCGTCGGCACGGCCTGCGGCGAGCCTGGCGAGCGTGTCGGCCGTGGCCGGCGCGATGACGATCTCGTCGCACCAGAGCGCGAGGGCGATGTGCCGCACCTCGGCGACGCCTTCGTAGAGGCCCTCGTACACCGGGTTGCCGCTGATGGCCTCGAAGGTCGCCCGGCCGACGAAACGCGTCGCCGCCTCGGTCATGACCACCCGCACGTCGCAGCCTGCGAGGCAGAGGGTGCGCACGAGTTGCACGCTTTTGTAGGCGGCGATGCCGCCCGTGATGCCGACGAGGATGTGAGGCCGCACAGGCGCGCCGGTCGGCTCACTCACCTGCAGGCTTCATAACCAGCTTGTTCTCGTTGATCTCGTGCAACGCGATGGACAACGGCTTGTCGTCCACCGTGCTGTCCACGAGCGGCCCGACGTTGTCGAAGAGGCTGCCCTCGTGCAGGTCGGAGTAGTAGTCGTTGATCTGACGCGCCCGCTTCGACGCGAAGAGGACGAGCGCGTACTTGGACTCGACGCGACTGAGCAGGTCGTCAATGGGCGGGTCGATGATACCGACGATCGGTGTGGCCATGCGAGGGGGGACTCCTTAAAGCTGCTGCGGTGCGCTATCACGCACTGCCATCAACTTTACGACTTCCGCGGCGGCGGCGGGCACGGAGTCGTTGACTACCCGGTGATCGAACTCGTCTTTCGCCGCGAGCTCGACGCGGGCCGTCGCCAGTCGCCGGGCGCGTTCGGCCTCTCCCTCGGTGCCCCGCCCGACCAGCCGGCGCACCAGTTCCTTCCAGCTCGGCGGGGCGAGGAAGACAAGCGTCGCCCCGGGCATCGCTCGGCGAACGCTGCGGGCGCCGTGCAGGTCGATCTCGAGCAGCACGCTTCGCCCGGCGGCCAGTGCCGCCTCGACCGGCCCGCGCGGCGTGCCATACCGGTGAGAGTTGTGCACGGTAGCCCATTCGAGAAACTCGCCTGCCTCAATCATGCGATCGAATCGGGCGTCGTCCACGAAGAAGTAATCGACCCCGTCCCGCTCGCCCGGCCTCGGCGCCCTCGTGGTGGCCGAGACGGAGAGCAGCACGTCGGGATAGTGCTCGTGGATGTAGGAGGCGACCGTGCCTTTGCCGACCGCGGTGGGGCCCGCGAGCACCACGAGTCTCGACGGGTCGATCTGATCCGGGTCGAGACGCTTCGTCAACCAGTCGCCCAGCCGGGCCGCCTGATGCCGGCCGAGCCCGCCGAGCCGGCGGCTGCGGGAGATGCGCAGTTCGGCGAGGACGTCGGCGGCGCGGCGCGGGCCTATGCCGCGGATGCTCCGCAAGAACTCTTCGACGCGCAGCCGCCCGGCCGTGCCCTCCGGCTGGCGGCGGGCGTCACGGAGCACGTCGAGCGGCCGCAACTGCCCGGCCTGCACGCTGTTCTTGACCACGGCCCTCGCCCGCCGAGCGGCGACGGCGGCACGCGAGGCCGCCTGCCGATCAACGGCAGGCATGACGCGAGGACGGGTCTCAGGCATCGACAACCCGTGCCAGGGCGGCGTGCCGCGCGATCTCGTCGCGGAGCCGGCGGGGCCCGACGTTCAACAGGGAACGGGACTCGTGGGCGATGACGCCGGGCGTCAACGCGCCGTAGATGGCCTCGAGGTCGGTGAGGCGGGCTCCCTGGCTGCCGAAGCCGGGTGCGAGCACGGGCATCACGCCTCCCTCGCCTCCCCCGACGCCGGGGCCGACCTCGATGCCGGCCTGGGCCAAGCGTACCGTTGCGCCGAGGACCACACCGGCCGCGCCGACTCTCGCGCCTTGCCGGCCAACCGAATTGCCGGCGTGGCGCCGGTTGAAGGCGCGCACGTCGCCGACGATCCAGCCGGCCACGCTCGCGCCCTCCGGAGTGCGAGCCCCCTGCAACGCCCGCGCCTCCGGGTTCGAGGTGGCGGCGAGGAGGAAGACTCCCTTGCCGTGCGAGGCTGCCCGCCGCATCGTCGGTTCGAGGGCACCGGTGCCCACGTAGGGTGTCAACGTCACTGCGTCGGCCTCCAGCGGGGATCCGGGCGAGAGCCAGGCGTCGGCATACGAGGCCATCGTGCTGCCGATGTCGCCGCGCTTCGCGTCGGCGATCGTCAGGAGGCCCGCCTGCCGGGATTCGGCGAGCACCGCCTCGAGCGCGCGGAATCCGGCGGAACCGAACCGCTCGAAGCAGGCCACCTGCGGCTTCACGATGCCGGCCACGCCGGCGCACGCCTCGACGACGGCCAGGCCCAGCCGTTTCGCGCCCTCGGCCGTGTCGTCGAGGCCCCAGACGGCGAGCGTCTCTGGATGCGGGTCGATGCCGACGCTGAGGCGGCCCTCGCGGGCGAAGACCGCGGCGAGGCGCGCCCCGAAGGACCGGTCAGCCTGGGGTTCGTCGCCGGTCACGACGTCACACCGTTCACGACAGGCCCCCGCTCACAGGGCCCGCGGGACCGCAGCCGTAGCCTCAGCCGGGCTCACCGTGCCGCCACCCGGCGGGCTGCCCCATACTCTTGCAGCGAGCGCACCGCCACCTCGCGGTCGCCCTCGAGGGAGGCGACCGCGGCCGCCACCTCGGCGATCGTGGTGAAGAGCGGTATGTCGTTCGCGACGGCGGCGGCCCGGATCTCGTAGCCGTCGCGGCGCCCGCGCCCGCCGCTCGGCGTGTTGACGACGATGCCGACGTCTCCCCGATCGATCAGCTCGACGATGTCGGCGCCGGAGCCCGGCTCGCTCACCTTGCGTACCACGCTCGTCTCGATCCCGTGACGCAGGAGCACGCTCGCGGTGCCCTCCGTCGCGAGGATCGTGAAGCCCAGCTGGTGCAACCGCAGCGCCGGAAGGACGATCGAACGCTTGTCGCGGTCGGAGACAGAGAGGAAGACGCTGCCGGAGGCGGGCAGCCCGCCGTAGGCCGCGGTCTGGCTCTTCGCGAATGCGCGCGGGAAGTTCACGTCGATGCCCATCACCTCGCCGGTGGAGTGCATCTCGGGCCCGAGCACGGAGTCGACGATCTTGCCGAGTTCGGTGCGGAACCTCTTGAACGGCAGCACCGCCTCTTTCACGGCGATCGCCTGGCCCGGGGCGACGACGGAGCCGTCCTCCGGGCGGAGCATGCCTTCGGCGACGAGAGCCTCGACCGAGTCTCCTGCCATGATGCGGGCGGCGGCCTTGGCGAGCGAGATGCCCTGCGCCTTCGACGCGAACGGTACCGTGCGGGACGCCCGTGGGTTCGCCTCCAAGACGTACAGCACGCCGGCGGCGATCGCGAACTGCACGTTCACGAGGCCGCGCACGCCGATACCGCGGGCGATCTTCTCCGTCGCCTCACGGATCCGGGCGATCTGGGTGCCGCCGAGCGTCACCGGCGGCAGGGTGCAGCTCGAATCGCCGGAATGGATGCCGGCCTCTTCGATATGCTCCATGATCCCGCCCAGGTAGAGCCGGTCGCCGTCGTAGAGAGCGTCGACGTCGATCTCGATCGCGTCGTCGAGGAAGCGGTCGACGAGCACCGGGTGCCGGGGTCCGACGATCGCCGTGTCTGCCACCCGGTCGAAGTAGCCGCGCAACGCGTCGTCGTCGTAGACGATCTCCATACCCCGGCCGCCCAGCACGTAGGAGGGTCGCACGAGCACCGGGTAGCCGATGCGGTGTGCGACGCTCACGGCCTGCGCGTACGAGGCCGCGGTGCCGTTCTGCGGTGCGGCGAGCCCCGCCTCCGCGAGGATGCCGGCGAACAGCCCGCGCTCCTCCGCCTGATCGATGGCCTCCGGCGTCGTGCCGAGAATGGGGACACCGGCCTGCTGCAGCCCGTTCGCGAGCCCCAGGGCTGTCTGGCCGCCCAGCTGCACGATCACGCCGACGAGCTCGCCGCTGGCCGACTCGGCGTCGATCACCTCGAGCACGTCCTCCAACGTGAGCGGCTCGAAGTAGAGGCGGTCGCTCGTGTCGTAGTCGGTCGAGACCGTCTCTGGGTTGCAGTTGATCATGATGGTCTCGTACCCGGCGTCGTGCAGGGCGAACGAGGCATGCACGCAGGAGTAGTCGAACTCGATGCCCTGCCCGATGCGGTTCGGGCCGGAGCCGAGGATCACCACCTTGCGTCGCTCGCTCGGCGAAACCTCGGTCTCCCGGTCGTAGCTGGAATAGTGGTAGGGCGTGGCGGCGGGGAACTCGCCGGCGCAGGTGTCGACGGTCTTGTAGACCGGGCGGATGCCGAGGATGTGCCGCAGGCCGCGCACGTCGTGCTCGGCGGCGCCGCGCAGCTGGGCGATCTGTGCGTCGGAGAAGCCGTGGTCTTTGGCCAGACGCAATGTGGCCTCGTCGAGCGCCGACGCGGCGGCCACCTCGTCGGCGACCTCGTTGATGAGGGCGACCTGGTCGATGAACCACGGATCGAGGGCGCTGGCCGCGAAGATGTCCTCGACGCTGGCGCCCTTGCGCAGGGCCTGCTGCACGTCGACCATGCGGTGCTCGCTCGGGGTCGCGACGGCGCGGAGCAGCTCGGCGAGGTCGCGCGGCTCCGCCCCCCAATGGAACGAGGACCCCCGCTTCTCGACGGAGCGCAGCGCCTTCTGCAGGGCGCTCGTGTAGTTGCGGCCGATCGCCATCGCCTCGCCGACCGATTTCATCGTCGTCGTGAGGCTTTGGTCGGCCGCGGGGAACTTCTCGAACGCGAACCGCGGCACCTTGACGACGACGTAGTCGAGGGTCGGCTCGAAGGAGGCCGGTGTCACCCGGGTGATGTCGTTGGGGATCTCGTCGAGCCGATAGCCGATGGCAAGCTTCGCCGCGATCTTCGCTATCGGGAAGCCGGTGGCCTTCGAGGCGAGCGCGCTGGAGCGGGAGACCCGCGGGTTCATCTCGATCACGATCGTGCGGCCCGTTGCCGGATCGACCGCGAACTGGATGTTGCAGCCGCCCGTGTCGACGCCCACCCCGCGGATGATCGCGATGCCGAGGTCCCGCAGCTTCTGGTATTCCCGGTCGGTCAACGTCAGCGACGGCGCGACGGTGATGGAGTCACCCGTGTGAACGCCCACCGGGTCGACGTTCTCGATCGTGCAGACGACGACGGTGTTGTCGGCCGCGTCGCGCATCAGCTCGAGCTCGTATTCCTTCCAGCCGAGAATCGACTCCTCCAGGAGCACCTCATGGCTGGGGCTCTCGTGCAGGCCGCTGCCGACGATACGCCGCAGCTCCTCCTCGGTGTGGGCGAAGCCGGAGCCGAGCCCGCCGAGGGTGAAAGAGGGACGCACGACGAGCGGATAGCCGAGATCTTCGGCGTGACCGACGGCCTCTTCCACGTCGTGCACGATGTACGACTTCGCGACGTCGCCGCCCAGCGCGACGACGAGATCCTTGAAGGTCTGCCGGTTCTCGCCCTTCTGGATCGCCGCGAACTGCGCGCCGATGAGTTCCACGCCGTATTTGTCGAGAATGCCGTGCTCGTGCAACTCGGTGGCGGCGTTGAGCGCCGTCTGCCCGCCGAGGGTCGGCAGGATCGCGTCGGGCCGCTCCTTCGCGATGATCTTCTCGATCACCTGCCACGTGATCGGCTCCACGTAGGTGGCGTCGGCGAAGTCGGGGTCGGTCATGATCGTGGCCGGGTTGGAGTTGACGAGGATGACGCGGATGCCCTCCTCGCGCAAGACGCGGCACGCCTGGGTGCCGGAGTAGTCGAACTCGCAGGCCTGCCCGATGACGATGGGGCCCGACCCGATGACGAGAACGCTTGCGATGTCGTCACGTTTCGGCATCAGAGGGATCCTTCCTGGCCGTCGGCGGTTTGGTCGCGGGCCTGCCCGCCGGCCAGGACGAAGTCGCGGAACCGGTCGAAGAGGTGTGCGGCGTCGTGGGGCCCCGCGGCGGCCTCCGGGTGGTATTGAACACTGAACGCCCTGAGGTCGAGGCAGCGCAGCCCCTCGACGACCTGGTCGTTGAGGCTCACGTGGCTCACCACGACGCGGCCGAGGCCGGCCGGGGAGTCGATCACCTGGTCGGTGGGCGCCTCGACCGCGAACCCGTGGTTCTGCGCGGTGATCTCGACCCGGCCCGTCGCCTTGTCGAGCACCGGCTGGTTGATGCCACGGTGCCCGAACGGCAGCTTGTAGGTGGCCAGGCCGAGCGCCCGGCCGAGCAGCTGGTTGCCGAAGCAGATGCCGAAATAGGGCACGCGGGCGGTGAGGACGGCCCGCAGCAAGGCGACCTGCGACTCTGACGCGGCCGGATCCCCCGGCCCGTTCGAGTAGAACACCGCGTCGGGATGGGCCGCGAGCACCTCCTCGGCCGTCGCCGCGGCCGGGAAGACGTCGACGTCGAAGCCGCGGGCGCGCAGCTGTTCCAGGGAGGAACGCTTCACGCCGAGGTCGAGCACCGCGACCCGGCCGACGCGCGGCGCTGCCGCGGGAAGCGTGTAACGGCGGGCGGTGGAGACGACCTCGGAGAGGTTCCGGCCCGCCATCGGCGAGGAGGAGCGCACCTCCTCCAGCTGCTGCTGCGGAGCCGACGCCCGGTGCTCACCGGAGAAGATGCCGGCGCGCATGGCCCCCGCGGCGCGGATGTGCCGGGTGAGTGCCCGCGTGTCGACGCCCTGGATGCCGACGATCCCGCCGGCGACGAGGTCGTCGTCGAGGCTGCGCGTGGCCCGGTAATTGGAGACCCGCCTGGCCGGGTCGCGCACGACGAAGCCTGCGACCCAGAGGCGCTGCGACTCCATGTCGTCGTCGTTCATGCCCGTGTTGCCGATGTGCGGCGCCGTCATGACGACGATCTGGCCCGCGTAGCTCGGGTCGG
>DASTNL010000160.1:0-3261 GCA_035720905.1 Microbacteriaceae bacterium | reverse complement strand
CTCGGCCAGCGACATCCAGATCGACAGCGTCTACCAGACCCTCGCCAACGGCGGCGTTCGCCTGCCGGCGAGCATCATCAAGGGCTGCCGGCTGCCGGACGGCACGATGATCGACGTGCCCAAGGGCAAGCCGGTGCGCGTCGTCAAGACGAGCACCGCCAAAGAGGTCGTGCAGATGATGCAGGCGGTCGTCGACGAGGGGGAGCTCTCCAGCGAGCTGAAGATTCCCGGCTACCACATCGGCGCCAAGACCGGCACCGCCCAGCAGCCGAACGGGTCGGGCGGCTACAAGTCGACCTACGTCGTCCAGGTCACCGGGGTGGCACCGATCAAGGACCCGCAGTACGTCGTTTCGGTGGTCATCGGGAATCCCACTAAAATAAAGACGTCTGCCGCGGCAGCCCCCTTGTTCAAGACGATCATGTCGCAGGTGCTGAAAACGTACCGCGTGCCGCCATCTACTACGCCGTCACCGGATTACCCGGTGTACTACTGACGGCAGGAAGCGAGTCGGAGTGAACGCGACGGTGGCAGGTGACCTGCGCCCGGAGCATCCCGCAGGCAGGCCGCTGACCGCGTTGGCATCCGAATTCGCCTTCCCCGCCCGCGGGCTGCGGAGCGGGGTGGAGACGACCGGCGTGAGCATCAACACCGGGACTCTCCGGCCAGGAGACCTCTACGTCGCCGCCGCGGGCAGGCACAGTCACGGCGCACGCTACCTCTCCGAGGCCCGGGCGGCCGGAGCGGTCGGCGTGCTCACCGACCCGCCGAATGCCGACGCCGCCGCGAGCCTCGGGTTCCCCGTGCTCCTCACGCCCGATCCACGGGCCGCGGTGGGAGACGTCGCGGCGTGGATCTACCGCACGAACGACTTCCCCCTCACGAAATACGCCGTGACGGGCACCAACGGCAAGACGAGCGTCGTCTACCTCTTATCTGCGCTGCTCACGCAACTCGGGGTGGCCAACGGATTGAGCTCCACCGCCGAACGCCGGGCCGGCCGCGGGCGGGCGACCAGCCGGCTGACGACCCCCGAGGCCGGCGAATTGCACGCCTTGTTGGCGAGGATGCGCGAAGAAGCGGCCCGCGCCGCCGCGATCGAGGTCTCGGCACAGGCCCTGACAGAGCACCGGGTCGACGGCATCGTCTTCGACGTGGCCGGCTTCACGAACCTCGGCCACGACCATCTCGACGAGTACGGCGACCTGGAAACGTACTTCGCCGCGAAACGCGCACTCTTCGAGCCGGAACACTCCCGCCGCGCCGTCGTCGTGATCGACACCGAATGGGGTCGCAGAATCGCCGACGACGCGCGCATCCCGATCGCGACGCTCAGCGCCTCGCCCGGGAGCGAGGCGGCGTGGCACGTCGCCGTCACCGACGAATCCTTGCGCGGCGTCGCCATCCTCTTGACGGGCCCGGGCGGATCGACCCTTGCGACATCCATTCCGATACCCGGAGCCCACATGGGGGTGAATGCGGCACTGGCGATCGCCATGCTCGTCGAATCGGGAACGAGCCTCGACGCGATCGGCCACGTCCTGGCCAGGGACGGCGGGATCCGCGTGCAGGTGCCGGGGCGCCTGGAACGGGTCTCCGGGCCGCACGGGCCGGTGTTCTTCATCGACTACGCGCACACGCCGGAGGCGTACCGCACGACGCTCGCCGACCTGCGACGTGTCACGACAGGAAAGCTCATCACGGTTCTAGGCGGCTCCGGCGACCGGGATCTCGCGAAGCGCCCGATCAACGGCGCAGAGACGGCGCGCGGCAGCGACATCGTCATCGTCACCGACCAAGACCCGCGCAGCGAAGACCCCGCCGTGATCCGGGCCGCGGTCATCGACGGCGCCCGCCAGGCACGGCCCGGTGTCGAGTTGTATGAGGTGCCGGATGTTCCGCAGGCCGTCCGCAAGGCGATCTCCTTGGCGACGGCCCGCGACGTCATCCTGTTCGCCACGCCGGCCCATAGCGACCACAGAGAGGTGAACGGCCGGCACGTGCCGTACTCGGCTTACGACGACAGCCGTGCGGCATTGCGCGAGGCGGGGTGGCCGGCTTGATACGGATGTCCCTCGCCGAGATTGCGCAGGCGGTGGGCGGGCGGCTCCACGCCCTGCCGCACGGTGTCGACCCTCGCTCGAGCGTCGACGGCGCGGTGCAGACAGACTCACGCGAGATCACGCCGGGCGGGATCTTCTTCGCCAAGCGCGGCGAGGTGACCGACGGCCACCTGTTCGCGGCGGCCGCGGCACGCCAGGGCGCGGCCCTCCTCATCGTCGAGCACCCGGTCGAGGTCGCGCTGCCGCAGATCCTCGTCTCTGACACCGTGGTCGCCTTGGGTGCCCTGGCGCATCGGGTCGTCGAGGCCGTCCGGTCCCGCGGGCGGCTCAAGGTCGTCGCCGTGACGGGGTCCAACGGCAAGACGACGACGAAGAACCTGCTGGCACAGATCCTCGCCCGCACGGGGACGGTCGTCGCCCCGCAGGCATCCTTCAACAACTCCGTCGGCGCCCCGCTGACCGCGCTGCGCATCACCGAAGACACCGATTTTCTTGTCGCGGAGATGGGTGCCAGTCACATCGGCGACATCTCTCGCCTGGTCGCCATGGAGCACCCCGACGTCGGCATCGTCCTCAAGGTGGGCATGGCGCACGCCGGCGAGTTCGGCGGGATCGAGCAGACGCAGAAAGCCAAGAGCGAGATGGTCACCGACCTGACGCCGGCAGACGTCGCGGTCTTGAACGCCGACGACCCTCGCGTCGCCGCCATGGCCGACCTGACGCGGGCAAGCGTTCGCTGGTTCGGTCGCGACAGCGCAGCCCAGACGCGCGCGGTCGACGTCACGAGCGGCATCGACGGAAGCCGTTTCACGCTCGACCTCTCCGACGGACGCCGTGCCCCGGTGCATCTCCATGTCCTCGGCGAGCACCACGTGATGAACGCGGTGGCGGCCGCGGCGGCGTGCGATGCCCTGGGCACACCGCTCGATGACATCGTCGCCGGCATCCAATCGATCACCCGTGCCGAACGGTGGCGCATGGAGGTGCTCGGCGGCGGCCGCGGCGTGACCATCATCAACGATGCCTACAACGCCAGCCCCGAATCCATGGCGGCGGCTCTCAAGACCCTCGCACGCGTCACCCCGCCGGAAGGTCGCTCGGTCGCCGTGCTCGGAATGATGAACGAGCTGGGCGAATATTCCGATGAGGAGCACGACCGCATCGGCCTTCTGGCGGTGCGCCTGGGGATCGACAAGGT
>DASTNL010000159.1:0-2384 GCA_035720905.1 Microbacteriaceae bacterium | reverse complement strand
AAGTGGTGGCTCGTGCCGTGCACCATATAGCGCCTGTACTGCTGGTTCTCGGGCTTCTGGGCCTCCCGGGCGTCGACCGGCAGCATGCCCCATTCCGCGGTGCGTCTGGCGATCACGGCCATCGCAGTCGCGTGTACGTCGCGGAAACGGATGCCTGGCCGTACAATGCGGAAGGCGGCGTCTGCCGCCTCTCGCACCGCCTCGTAGACGAGACGCTGCGTCGCCGAGAACGTGCCTCCCACGGGGAGCGTCCGGGTGATGTCGGCGGTGTAGTAATCGTCGCCCTCCACGCCGGCGTCGATGAGGATCAGCTCGCCCGGCCGTACCGCACCGTCGTTGCGCGTCCAATGCAGGATGCAGGCGTGCGGCCCGGCGGCCGCGATCGTGTCGTAGCCCACCGCGTTGCCCTCGGCGCGGGCCCGCGTGTTGAAGACGCCCTCGACCAGGCGTTCGCCGCGGCGGTGGGCGACGGCACGCGGCAGGGCGCGGATCACGTCGTCGAAGCCGTCGGCCGTGGCGGCTATCGCCTCCCGCACACGGGCCACCTCGTAAGAATCCTTCACGAGCCGCATCTCGGAGAGCTCGCGTGCCAACTCGGCGTCCGCCGCCGTGCGGGCGTCGTCTTCGCCGCCGCGTGCCGCGTCCACCCGGGCAGTCAGTGCCTGATCGGCCTCCCGCACGATGAGCGTCGTCTCGTCTGCCCCGGCCACGATCTGGTCGGCCTCGGCCAACGGCCGGGTCGGAAGCGCCAGGTCGCCGGCGACGTGCCTGAGCGACGGGCGCGGGCCAATCCAGAACTCGCCGATCTCCGGGTTGGCGTAGAACTCGTCGGAGTCTCGTCCGGCGCGCTCACGAAAGTAAAGGGTCGTCTCATGGCCTGTCGCGGTCGGCTCGAAGACGAGGACGCTGCCTGGCTCGCTGTCGGCGCCCCAGCCGGTGAGATAGGCGAATGCAGCATGCGCACGGAACGGGTAGTCCGTGTCGTTCGAGCGTCTCTTGCGCCCGCCCGCCGGAACGATGAGACGCCGCCCCGGGTAGCGGGCCGAGAGGCGCTCGCGCCGCTTCGCGGCGAACGATGCCTGTTCGCGAGGCTTCGCCTCCGCCTCGACGCGGGGCGCCCAGCCCTCGGCGATGTACGCGCGGAACCGATCCGAGACGGGGGTCGTCGAACGATTCGGCACGCGACGCGATGCCTCTTTCTCGCTTCGCCGGGCAGTCTCTTTCTCGATCGTCGCCATGCCTCCAGTCTCGCACCGGCGGCGCCGGGTGGGCCGTGCCCGCGCCCTTACGATGGGGGTGTGGGCGAGCGGGATGTGGTCAGAAGGCGGGCACCGGAGCCGATCGACCTCCACACCCATTCCAGCGTTTCCGACGGCACGCAGGCGCCGGCGGAGCTGGTGGCCGCGGCCCGGCGCGCGGGCCTCGGCACGATCGCGTTGACCGACCACGACACCACCGCCGGCTGGGAGGAGGCTCGCGCGGCCGCCGCCCGGCTGCACGTCGCCGTCGTCGGCGGCATCGAGCTCTCCACCGGGTACGAGGGACGCAGCGTGCACATGCTGGGGTACCTCGTCGACCCGGAGAATCCCGGCCTCGTCGCCGAGACGGCGCGGATCCGCGCATCACGCCTGGCCCGCGCTCGACGCATCGTCGCCCTCATCGGGCGCGACTACGACTTCACGTGGGCGGATGTTCTCGCCCACGTGCGTAGCGGCGCGACGGTCGGTCGCCCTCACATCGCCGACGCGCTCGTCGCCCGCGGCTACGTGCCCGATCGCAGCGCGGCGTTCGCCGGCATCCTGCGTGCCGGGCGAGGCTACACTCTGCCGCACTACGCACCCGACGTCGTGACCGGTGTGCGCCTGATCCGCGCGGCCGGCGGGGTCCCCGTCCTCGCACACCCGGCGACCGGGGCGGGGCGGCTGGTCGTCCCCGAGGATGAGTTGGGCACACTCGTCGAGGCGGGCCTTTTCGGGCTCGAGGTCGAGCATCGGCTGAACACGGCCGACGGCAAACGCCTGCTGCGGCGCCTCGCCGTGCGACACGGGCTGGTCGCTACCGGCTCGAGCGACTACCACGGCGCCGGCAAGCCGAACCTTCTCGGTGAGAACCGCACGCCAGCCGGCGTGTTAGACGCCATCGTGCGTGAGGCGACCGGCAGCGAGCCGTTCCTGCCGGCCTCCCTTTGAGCGGGCACACCCCGCCGGCTTAACTGGCGGGGTGCCTCAGCCGACCGTCGAGGGCGCGGGAGCGCCGCCGGCCGGCCCGCCGCGCCGGGTGCGGCGCCGGGCGCTGTTGCCGTCGTGATGGGCACGCCCTTGGCCGTCGTGCGCGCCTTCTGCAACGGGTGCGGCGCCCGCCGCGCGTGTGGCAGCCGCATGCTG